>CAYRNU010000038.1:0-2701 GCA_964425795.1 uncultured Candidatus Saccharibacteria bacterium
ATCTGAATATTGATGATCTTGTCGACGAAGAAGATGATAAATTCGGAGACGATGATGAAGACGGATTGGATGACGACTTCCTTCCCGGAACTACAGACTACGATCATGGCTTTGGAGATGAGGATTAATCTCTTATAGCCTAAAAACCGCTTGTACTATCAAGCGGTTTTTTATTTGAAAAAACCGAAATAATATACTATGATACGCTCGTATTAATTATTGCTGTTGTAGCTCAGTCGGTAGAGCACTTCCATGGTAAGGAAGAGGTCATCGGTTCGATCCCGATCAACAGCTCAGCAAAAAACTGCCGCCGCGTGCAATTGACTTTTTATGCAAAAGTCGTAGTGTGTAGATAAATACATGTAACTATGAAGAAATATATGTTTATTGGATTATTCATGATAATCCTAATGTTGCCGTCCTGCAGAGACTGCTATAGATGCAATCAGGCGAATAGCACCCCATCCTGCGGCAGCTGCGGAGGAATGGAAGTTTGCAGAAATAGCGGCGAGTCCAATTCCGATTTTGATTGTCGCATTGATCAACTTGAATTCTACGGCGGACTTCAATGTCATCGGGAATAATCTTGTATGCGGCCTGACGTAAAACGAAAAAGCTGACGATGTATTCTATTCGTCAGCTTTTTTCTTGTATACTTTTGCTGTGTTAATTATTGACATTTCATATAAAAATGTTATTATTTTGCAAAACAAACCGAACATTAAAAAACAAAGGAGGTAAGATATGACAAACACAAAACTATGGGATCCGTACGCGGATTTTGAAAAATCAGTACTTCCTAATGGACTTACTGTGTATGCTGCTCATTGGCCAAATCGTTCATGGCAATCATTTGGTTTTTTAGTTCATAGTGGTGCTGAGTATGACCCGATAGGATTAGAAGGCACTGCTCACTTCGTTGAACATTTAGTTTCAGAAAACGCTAGTATATCGAGCGATGAAATCATAGACATGTTCGACACTTATGGAGGTTCTGTTAAATTAGGTACTACCAGCTATTCCAGTACACATTACCAATGCTTTGGTCCTGCAGATCCAATATTTACAGCAAAAGCCCTTAATATTTTCGGCGGTATGTTGTTAGATGCACGACTCGAAAAAGAAGTAGAAAGGGAACGCTCGGTAATAATCCAGGAATATTATGAAAGATACGGATCAGAAGTTTTTGCTGACATTCAGGCAAAAATTAACAAAACCGTACATGGAAATGATTGGCCTGGAAGATTCATTACTTCGCTTGGTAGGATTGATTCAATCAATAGGATTAGTGTAATGGATTTGCAGTCATACTATGACACTCATTACACTCCTGCCAATATGACTATTGTAACGTTGGGATCAATGTCTTTAGATACAGTGGTTCAGGTAATTTCAGAAAGCAGGTTTGGTCAAAATAAACCAGGTCTCCGTATGTCATTTCCAGACGCTGCGTCTGTAATATACCCACCATCTAATGACCATCCTTCAAAACTGAACTTGTCTGAACTTATTTCAAAAAAAGTAGGTGTCAATGTTAATGGATATGAATTGATTGCTAAACTTCCAAAATCAATCGATGTATTTTCAGTTATGGTATTTCGAAGACTTATCCATAAGTCACTGTTTAAGAAATTGCGTGAAGAACGGGCCTGGGTGTACAGCGTGAATGCAAATTATACTGATTGGCGACATCTGTATACGTTTGGGATATCATGTAGAAAGTTTCCTAATGAAGCGATGAATCATATTAAAGCTGTTGTTGATGAATGTTTGGAGTCTGTATCGAAAGACGAAAAGCAGTTTAATAAAATGAAGCAGTTAGTTATGGCATCAAGAAAGTTACTTGATACTGATAGTAATCAGTTGATAACTGATATATTTAGTGACTTGTCTTTGCGTAATAAATTGACGACACTGCACGAAGATATTGATGATATTAATAATGTTTCCATGAAGGATATACAGAGAATAATTGAGTGGTTTAGTGCGGAGCGACGCTTTTCATTGATTACTCATTAAACAAAGTATGCAATATGCTTAAAGCTGCCGATATTTCGGCAGCTTTTTTTCTTGCCTGGATTTTGCTATAGTCCTTTTTATTAGCCACCTTAGCTCAGTCGGTAGAGCATTGCATTCGTAACGCAAAGGTCCGCAGTTCGATCCTGCGAGGTGGCTCAGTATGAACAATCGCGCAGCCTGGGAGGCTGAATATCAAAATCCTCAATTCGTATCCATGGGAAGCGATGCGATGCAGGACGTGAAGGATTTTGCAAAGTGGCTTCGTCGCAAGCAAAAGATGGAATTGGAGGGCGCAACGGTGCTTGATTTAGGATCTGGTATCGGTAAAAACAGTTTTTATTTTACGGGATATGAAGCACGCGTTACAGGTTATGATTTTTCAAAAACTGCCGTTGCTTTGGCTAATGAACGTGCAGGCAAAGAAAAAATTGCTATAGCATTTGAAGTGCGATCTATAGGCGAGGCGCTGCCGCTTGCTGATAATTCGATCGATATTGCATTGGATGTCATGTCGTCGCACGCACTCTCTGTTGAGGAGCGCACAAGATATGTTTCAGAGCTATATCGAGTACTCAAACCTGGAGGATTTGCATTTGTCCGTACATTTATACTGGATGGTGATGATAATGCAAAAAAACTGATCAAAGATTTTGCCGGAATAGAGCCGCAGACATATGTGCTT
>CAYRNU010000038.1:2711-5927 GCA_964425795.1 uncultured Candidatus Saccharibacteria bacterium
TTCCTGATACCGGCATGGCCGAACACGTGTTTACTGAAAAAGAACTCAGAGATTTTTACGGTAAATTTAGTATTTTAAATTTGGAAAAAGAATTCGGATACCAGCGTTGGAATGGGCGATCGTTTAAACGCCGATACGCATTGCTCTATCTGCAAAAACCTCCTGTGGTACAGTAAGTAATATGGATGACAAGACAAAGCTTGAACTACGGAAAGCAGAAATCGAAACTGCAATGACAGCGGTGGATTTTTGGAATGATAAAACGAAAGCTCAGGCGATGATCCGCGAATTGCAGGAAGTCAAAGATGCGATTGAAGGCGTCGGCAAATATGACAAGGGCGATGCGGTGATGACTATTTTTGCGGGCGCCGGCGGTGATGATGCCGAGGACTTTGCACGTATGCTGTATGAAATGTATTCAAAATATTGTGATCGAAAAAACTGGCATATGAATATACTTCATGAAAATCAAAACACGATGGGCGGATATCGCAATATTACTGTAGAAATTTCAGGCAACGGTGTATATGGAACATTAAAGGGTGAGTCAGGAGTCCATCGTCTCGTACGTGTTTCGCCATTCAATGCAAAAGGCCAGCGTCATACTTCGTTTGCGATGGTTGAGGTGATTCCGAAGTTTGAGCAAACGGATGAAATTGAAATCCCAAAGGATGATTTGAAAATTGAATTTGCAAAATCAAGCGGTCCGGGAGGGCAAAATGTGAACAAGCGCGAGACAGCGGTGCGTATTGTTCATATTCCTACCAACATTGCGGTGCATGTGGAAGGTGAGCGTAGTCAGGAAGCGAACCGTGATAGAGCGTTGTCGATGATAAAAGCAAAGTTGTATGTTCGGCAGCAGGAAGAAGAAAAAGCGCGCGCGGCGGGTATGATGATTTCAAAAACAACCGACATTGAATGGGGAAACCAGATGAGAAGCTATGTCCTACATCCGTATAAAATGGTAAAAGATCATGTTACCAATGTAGAAGTGCGTGATGTTGACGCTGTTTTGGATGGAGAAATACAGGAATTTTTGGATTCCCACAGATAATTTTTTCTCATCAGTCATTTCATTGTATACTGGTGTACATATGATTTATTTCGACAAAGTCTCGAAGGAATACGAGGATGATAATACCCGTTCACTTCACGAAGTGAGTTTCAATATTAATAAGGGAGAGTTTGTTTCGATTGTCGGACATTCTGGTGCAGGCAAAACTACGATCACTCGTATGATTTTGGGTGAGATCAAACCTACCGAAGGGGTAATTTCTTTTGAAAACACCGATATTCATAATCTGCGCAGGTCAGAATTATTAGAATTGCGTCGTCGTATCGGTACGGTATTCCAGGATATTCGTCTGCTTCCAGACAAGACTGTTTTTGAAAACGTAGCGTTTGCTATGGAAGTGTCGGGAAAGTCAGATGAGGAAATTGCAGCAGACGTTCCGTACGCATTGGAGCTCGTAAATCTTCGTGAAAAGGCTTGGCGCTTTCCTGCACAGTTGTCGGGTGGCGAACGTCAGCGCGTAGCCATTGCGCGTGCCATTATCAATCAGCCCGATGTGATCATTGCTGATGAGCCTACCGGAAATCTTGATCCAAAGACTGCAGGCGAAATCATTGATATTTTCAAAAAAATCAACGATTTGGGTACTACCGTCATTCTGACCACTCACAATAAACATATTGTAGATGGACTCAAGAAGCGTGTTATCGCCCTTGAGCATGGTAAAATTATCAAAGACGAGCAGGAGGGTAAATATCACATGTAATTTTATGTCACTTCACACCGATTACCGCAGAATCATACGATCAGGAGCCGTCGCTTTTTGGCGCAATAAAATCGTTTCAGCGAGTTCATTGCTGATTATGACTGTTACCTTGATGGTCGCAGGAGCTCTTATTTTACTTAACGCATTGCTTAACTTCTCATTGGCGCAGATCCAGGATCGTGTTGATGTTAATGTCTATTTCTATCCCGATGTTTCCGAGGAAAGCATCTTGGCATTGCAGTCAAAATTGCAGGGCGTTTCAGAAATCGCTCAGGTTACCTATACATCGCGCGACGCTGCGATTGCTATTTTCCAGGAACGTCACCAGGATGATTACCTGACACTTCAGGCATTAAAAGAATTGGACGAGAATCCATTGGGTGCCTCGCTTTCAATCAAGGCAACTGATGCCAGCCAATACGAAGCCATTGCAAATCTTTTTGATTCAGATAGCGCATTGCTTTCAGATTCGGACAGTATCATTGAAAAAGTGAACTTCTATCAAAACAAGCCAATCATTGATCGCCTGAACCAGCTGATGGATGCGGTACGAAATGTCGGCATTGCGATCACGGTATTTTTTGCAATCATCTCAATCATCATTACTCTAAACACCATCCGTCTTACCATCTACACTGCGCGTGATGAAATCGGCGTGATGCGACTGGTAGGAGCGGGAGCACGCTATGTTCGCGGACCATTCATTGTGACCGGTATGCTATACGGCGCAATCGCTTCAGTCATTGCGACTATTCTGTTGTATCCAATCACGCTCTGGATTGGACAGCGAACCGAAACGTTCTTTGGAGGCCTCGACATATTCCACTATTACACCGGCAATATCATTCAATTCTTCATTATTCTCCTGGTTGTCGGATCGCTGTTGGGAGTCATTGCCAGCCTCGTCGCCGTGCACAAGTATCTCAAAAAATAGCGTATGAAAGACAAGCGCCACAAGTACATCTTTGTTGTCGGAGGAGTAATGTCCGGAGTCGGCAAAGGAGTGGCCTCGTCTTCAATTGGAACTCTATTGCAATCATACGGTTTAGCCGTCACTGCGCTTAAGATCGATCCCTACATCAACGTTGATGCGGGTACTATGAACCCCACCGAACATGGTGAGGTTTTTGTATTGAAGAATGGTTTGGAAACCGACCAGGATATGGGCAACTATGAGCGTTTTCTCGATACTGATATTCCAGATTGGAATTATATGACTACCGGCAGCGTGTATCAGTCGCTGATTCAAAAAGAGCGCAATTTGGAATTTGGCGGACGCAATGTCGAAGTGGTGCCTGATGTCCCGCTTGAAGTGATCGGACGCATCAAAAACGCCGCGCAGAAAGCAAATGCAGATGTAACGCTGGTTGAAATCGGCGGAACGATCGGGGAGTATCAGAATATTATTTTCTTGGAGGCTGCGCGTATGCTGAAGTTT
>CAYRNU010000039.1:0-5843 GCA_964425795.1 uncultured Candidatus Saccharibacteria bacterium
CAGCATCAACTACCACCGCAGCCGAACGCGGCACCTTTTTTGTAGGAAAGGGCGGCATCTGCTTTGTAAAGACAACCGAGGGTGAGATTATTGATATCCCCGCCCACGAACGCCACACAGCACTCCATCGCGACGTGGTCATGGCGCTGCGCAATCCACACGGAACCACAGGTGTCATCAGTGAAATCGTAAAGCGAGCAAAATACGCATTTATCGGAACGCTCCGCCATGGAACACCGGCACTCTTCATACCCTCTGATCCCAAAGATCCCGAAATCAAAATCACAGGAACGATTCCTAGCGCGACTCCTACGTCAAAATTGGTTGTAAAAATTACCGCATGGGACGGCAACACGCCATCAGGAGAAATCGTACGCGTATTAGGCGAAGCTTTGTCGAACGACGTAGAAATGGAGGGTCCTGCACTGGAAAAAGGATTTGAACCGGATTTCCCTCCAGCTGTCGAAGCGGAAGCTGAAGCGTTTGAAGCTGCTGGCATTCCGCCAAGCGAATACACGATTCGACGCGACATGCGCGAAACGCTCACCTTTACTATCGACCCCGAAGATGCAAAAGATTTTGACGACGCATTGTCATACAAACAACTGACTGAAGACACTGCGGAAATCGGCGTGCACATTGCAGACGTATCACACTTTGTAACTCCCGGTTCAGCGCTCGACAACGAAGCGCGTCAACGCACGACGTCGGTATACCTGGTAGACCGTACTATCCCGATGCTTCCCGAAGCGCTTTCAAACAACCTCTGTTCATTGCGCCCGCATGAAGAAAAGCTTGCATTCAGTGCAGTATTTACGATCAACACGACGACCGGTGCCGTTACAGATCGCTGGTTTGGCCGCACCGTCATTTTGTCCGATCATCGATTTACCTATGAAGAAGCCTTTGACATCATCTCAGAAAAGCATCACGATGATGTCTATTCGCCGATCCTGGCAACGGTAAACAAAATTGCAAAGATCTATACCCAGGATCGTTTCAAAAATGGTGCGCTTGATTTTGAACAGGATGAAGTGAAATTCATTTTGGATGAAGAAGGCAAACCAATCGGTATCCGCTTAAAAAAGCGTAACGACGCACACCGTTTGATCGAAGAGTTCATGCTCTTGGCAAACAAGGAAGTGGCGCAGTTCATGGGTGCCGACAAAAAAGGCATTTTCGTGTATCGCATCCATCCTACCCCCGATCCCGATCGCATGGCTGATTTGAAAATCTTTTTACAGGCGCTGGGATACAAGCCGACACTGAAGGACGGATTAATTCCTCAAGAACAATTACAGAAGATCATCGCAGAAGCAAAGACTAAAGACGAAAAAGATGCAGTTCAGTCATCAATCATTCGATCGATGGCAAAGGCTATATACAGTACCGATAATATCGGACACTTTGGTCTGGGATTTGAATATTATACGCATTTCACGTCGCCTATCCGCCGCTATCCTGACGTTATGGTACACCGCCTGATCGCACAGCGACTGGCTGGAATTATTCCGGAACAAAACGAATGGGCAGATTACCAAAGAATGGCAAGCTATTCATCTGAACGCGAGCGCGACGCCCAAGAAGCAGAATGGGCATCGATCAAATACAAGCAGGTTGAATACATGTCTACAAAAATCGGCGAAGTGTTCGAAGGCGTCATTACCGGTATGACTGAACACGGCATGTATGTCGCTGAAAAGGAAACAAAATCTGAAGGCTTCATCAAAGCATCAGACATCGGCAAAGATTTCTTTGCATTCGACAAGGGCAAGAAAACCTTTGTCGGCAACAAGACAAAAGCCACCTATCGCATGGGCGACACCTTGAAAATCAAGGTAAAAAATACTAATCTTGAGAAGCGATTCATCGATTACGCAGTGGTATAATTGCATTATGACCGTACGAAAACATCACGTTCACTATACCTTCTGGACAGTTCTTGCTGTAGGCATGGGCGTTGGTTTCGCGTGGTTTTCATTTGGCGGCATCCACAAGGTTTCTGCGTTTTTAATACAAAAAGAAACGACAGAAAACCAAGAGCAATTCCTCAAAAATGAAATTGCATTCAAGGAGCAGGCTCAATCCGCCATCGAAACTCCGTCACACAACTATTCCGTAACGGCAGCCGCTCCATCATCAATAGACGCACAGAGCTACCTAGTCGGAGATATTGAAACAGGAGAAATCATCTTGGAGAAAAATGCGGATACGGCATTCCCTATTGCATCAGTCAGCAAACTGATGACTGCACTAGTTAGCTATGACGAACTAACACTGAATGACGTTGCTATCGTTTCTCGGGATGCTACACGCGTTGAAAGCGCGCGGGGCGGATTGATTGCTGGAGAGAAATTACGCGTGCTTGATTTGCTCTATCCCCTCATGCTGGTTTCATCAAACGATGCAGCGGAAGTATTGGCGGAACAATACGGATACGAGAAATTCATATCGAAAATGAATTCCAAAGCAGCCGAATTGGAATTGAACAATACCTCATTCCAGGATCCCAGCGGCTTGACCAAAGAAAATATTTCAACTGCAGACGATCTGTTTTCCCTGTTACAGCATGTTCGTACCGATTATCCTGAAGTAATTGATATTACAACTACTGACACATACAAGGTTAAGAACCATAGCTGGAAAAATATCAACAAACTAAAAGGCACCTTTGAATTCCGCGGAGGCAAGACCGGCTATACTTCAGCTGCACGCTATACCAGCGCTGCGTACTATTCCGTTCCAGTCTCTGGAACTAATCGCTATATTGCCATCATCATCCTGCAGAGCGATGATCGTACTAATGACATTGAAAAACTGCTGAATTTTGTTCAGGATAAAGTGGAGTTTTCAGAAAACTAAGTACTTGACAAAAATACATAATAAGATATAGTTTTCTCAAAATATAAACTATATCAGCTATGGAAACTAACTTAAAACAGAATATCGATGTATTTGCAAATCCCTTCAAAAATCTTGATATGGATAGGATGAAGATACTGCGCAACCGTTCAGAAGAGGTTTATTACTTCGTAACAGACCACACCTTCAAGATCGTATCAGAAACTGAAACGAGCGAGAAGACAATTGTGTGGATGAACAGTAACCTGAGAGATGCTCCCGAAATTTCTGATATGATTTTTGAAAATCGTAATTGGGACACAATCTACACATGGGCGGAAGGTACCGCAAATTTAAGGGAATCTGAAGCAGATTCAGCATACCTGTATCTGAACATCGGGCATCATGAATGCGATACCCCTAATTTGTTGCTATGTGCACCGTTCCTATATGAAGTCAGCAGTGACATCGAAAATACTGTAACGGCATACAACAACAGAAACAGTGATCGCAACGATGAATGGTGTTCTTTCTTTCAGGTAAACTTCCTTGGATTTTGGCCGACGAACCTCAAAGAAATAACGAAACCATTAAACGTTTTAAAAAGATCGCGCTGGATGGAACTAAGAGGGAAATAATTCCTCATACATTGAATGACTACGGAGACTTGTTTCAAGTCTCCGTTTTTTATTTGGCGATTTTTACCGCATCTTCCAGTTTTACCGAAAGAAGTTTTGATGAGTCATCTGATCCTAATGTAACGCCATATAATACATGCGCACGTGACATAGTTTCGCGGTTGTGAGTTACCACGATCAGCTGCGATGATTTCGACAACGTCTCGATCATATCGCCGTATTTGCGACTGTTGGCTTCGTCGAGCGCAGCATCAGTTTCATCCAGTACCAAAAATGGCGGTGGGTTTACCTGTGATAATGCAAATAATAATGCAATTGATGTCAGCGATCGCTCCCCGCCTGACAGCATTTCCAGATCGCTTACCTTCTTGCGCGGCAACGATACGCGAATATCGATGCCGGTTTCCTTGATACCGGATTCTTCCTCATCTATATCCATTCCCTCTTCATCATCTACCGCTTTCTTTTTGCGCTTTTCAATAACCACTTCTTCCAGTACTGCCCTGCCACCGCCAAACATTGCGCCGAATAGCTCAGCAAAACGCGTATTAATTTTTACCAGTCCAACCTTGAAATCGCGAGCCAACGTTTCATGCAGCTCATCCATCAATGTCTCGAGCTTTGCAATGCTTTCTGACAGATCCCCAAGTTCCCGCTCCAAAAACGCATCCCGTTCCTGTGTCTCCCTGAACTCATTGATGATTTCAGTTCCTGAACCTCCGCCCAATTCTTCCAACTTGATTTTAAGACGCTCCATCTGACGTCGCAGTGTTTCTTGTTCTATGGGCGATATAGATTCGACTACATCAGTAGCCTGTTCGATGTTTCCAAGCAATATTACCAATTCCTGTTCCTCTTCAACCAGCCGCTGTTCCTGATCTGCTAATGCGATGCGTTGACTGCCAACGGAGGATAGTTCACGAGTGATTGATTCCAAAGACGCCCTGTGTTCATAGAGACTGCGCTCATCGTCACGCAATGCACGGCGCGCCGATTCGGCTTCGCGTTCCATATCTGCAATAGCCGCTGAAAGCTCGCGCGCTTTTTCATTAATACCTGCAATTTCTTCTTCCAACGCCTTTTTCAATTCAGCATATTCTTCTATCAAAGTGTCATGTGCGGGAACAACGGACACGTGCTGCGGTACGAATGACTGAAGACGTTCACGAATGCGCATCAGGCATGAACGCAAAGTTTCAACGTCAGATGACTGCTCAGTCTGATCAATCAGATCGCTTATTTCTATCGAGAGCTTGTTAAAATCGGCGCGAACAATCGGAGCATCGTCAGTTTTTGCGACAGGCTTGGATGATACCGCTTCGATCATTCCTTCAACGCGACCCAGTTTGCGTTCGAGCTCTTGGCGTGCGATTTCAAGATCATTCTTTTTTGAACGAGCACTAGCAATAGCATCTGTTTCGGTAGGCTGCTCGTGTGCGGCAACCATCGCTTCAACATCTGAAATCTGTTTCAACAATCTCGCCTTGTCAGCATTCAAGGTCTGTTCACGCGCAAACAGACTAGATGTTGTTGCGTTTAAATATGCGCGTTGACGCGACAAGTATTGTCCAGAGAGTGCGTGCAATTCGGTGCGTATGCCTTCTGCCTGTTCAAATTTCTCAACCTGCTTTTTTAGAAAACGCAGATGCGGCGCAATTTCACGACGCAGCAATTCTGTTTCCTTCATATTGTCCCGGGTCTTATCGAGCTTGCGAGACGTTTCCTTTAGGCGATAATGGTACACCTTCAGCCCTAATGCTTCTTCTAGCATCGTTTTACGCTCGCGCGGATGAGCTGAGAGCAACCGGTCCGCTTCACCCTGTGAAATAATATGATGCCCTGAGCTTCCGATGTTTACACTCGCAATCAACTCAAGCACGTCCTTGTGGCGGACTTCATTGCCGTTGATTGTGTAGCAGTTGGTGCCGTCGGCAAAAACCTCTCGTCCGATTTCAATTTCATTGAAATCAAGCGACAGCTCTTTGTTTTCTGTCTGCAATGTAAAAATACGATCATTATTGTCGAACGTCAGTAATACCTGTGCGCGGTTCATTTTACCGATTTGGTTTGAGCCTTTAAAGATCAAATCCACCCCTCCTTTTCCGCGCAGCGATTTCATGGATTGCTCGCCCAATACGAAACGGATCGATTCAACCACATTTGATTTTCCTGAACCGTTCGGTCCTACAATAGCCGTAATTGGCGTATCAAAAGAAAGCTCCGTCTTTCGGGCAAATGATTTAAATCCGGTACTGACGAGTTTTTTGACACGCATGAATATAAACATTGTAGCGCCTTTTTGTTGGAAAAAGAATATTGACGATTTTTTATGAAAAACCCATACTGAAAGCAAATATATTCAAT
>CAYRNU010000040.1:0-5653 GCA_964425795.1 uncultured Candidatus Saccharibacteria bacterium
GAAGGCCCTTGCAAAAGAATTGGAAGTTCCGGTTCTTGCATTGTCACAGCTATCCCGCGCCGTAGAATCCCGCGGAGGCAAGCCTCGTCTATCCGACCTTCGCGATTCGGGTTCTATCGAGCAGGATGCCGATGTGGTTATGTTTATTCACCGCGAAAAAGACGAAGATGAAGCGGGCCGCAGCAATAGCGCCGAAATCCTTATCGAAAAGCACCGAAACGGACCCACTGGAAAAGTTGATCTCATGTTCGACGGCGACAAAACTACATTCCTTAATTTGGAACGCAATAGCTTTGATAATTTTGGGCAGTCAGCTGATATTCCGTCTCCGTTCTAGCTATGACTCCTTTTCAGAAACTCGTCAGCGATTTTATGAAGTTCCCCGGTATCGGCAAACGTCAGGCTGAACGTTTTGCGTATTTCCTGTTGAACAAGGATACTGCTGATATTGATCGTTTTATTTACGATATCCAAAAAGCGCACGGTGCCACCAAACGCTGCAGTGAATGTTTCCGCATGTTTTCAAGCGAAGACCAAATGGAAGTGTGTAATGTATGCGCGTCAAACAAGCGCGATCGCGAACAGCTGCTGATCGTAGCAAAAGAAGCAGACCTAGAAGCAATCGAAAAAAGCGGATCATATAACGGCGTATATTTTGTTCTGGGTAATATGATCGATTTTGGCCAACAGGAAGAGCTCTTGAAATTACCGCGTGTAGCGGAACTAAAAAACCGTATCACGAACGACACAGCAATTAGCGAAGTCATCTTCGCGCTTCCCTTCAACCCCGAAGGCGAACACACTCGGTTACTATTAGGCGAATATCTCGCACCCGCGATTGCAGAACGCGCAATTGCCGTATCCACCCTCGGTCGCGGACTGTCTACCGGAACTGAACTGGAATATTCTGACAAGGATACATTACAGTATGCATTGAATTCTAGAATTAAATCATAAGAAAAGCACTTTGATTAAATCAAAGTGCTTTTTACTTAAGCTAAATATTCCCTAAATTCTTTTTCAGTAATGCTTAATGCCTTATATAAATCTCGAGCGAAGCTTGACTGATAATTCCTGGTATCGTTGAAATATTTAAGATTGCTAAAAAATGAGCCTCTTTGCTTTTTCATCACTGACGCAACTTGAGTAACACTAGTGTAACCCTTTTCTTTAGCTAAAAACTTAACAAGCTCATTAACACTATCAAATAATATTTGTGGCGATAATAAATTTACAGGCATCACGGATTTAAAGATTCTTGGATATAATGCACCAGCTAGAGCTTCTTTCAGTAATGCGGGATTATTATTCCACATTTCCATAATCTCCACAGGAACGTCAGGTAAAGAATCCATAACATTTTTTGCAAAATAAATTATTATTTTTTCCATAATATGAGTTTTTTATATATTAACATAATATATAAAAATGTCAATATACCATCAACTAAATAAAAAACCACCTCATCGGTGGCTTTTTTATTACTGCTTGATCGCAGAGATCTTTACTTTCGTAAATGGCTGGCGGTGTCCATTCTTCTTGAAGTAACGGGACTTTGACTTGTATCGGATTACGATAACTTTCTTTGATCGGCCCTGTTCTTCGAACAATGCTTCTACGGTTGCGCCTGATAGATATGGGCTTCCGATCTTGGTGTCAGCTCCGGTATCTACCAATAGCACCTTATCAAAACTTACCTTGTCGCCCTTGTTAAAATCACCCTCGATTTTCTCGATAGTAATGACGTCGCCTACAGCAACCTTGTATTGCTTGCCGCCTGTTTCAATAACTGCAAATTCTTTCATAATGACTTCTTATTATACAGAAAACCTTTATTTGCGCAAGCTATCCACGGTTTTCCCTGGGTAGGACTGGAAAAACAGGCTATACTGGTGCTATAGCTATATGTTAAGCCGTTTCAACCACCACAACGTCACCTGGATCGACCTGGAAAGCCCTACCAAAGAAGAAATGCATTCGGTAGTCGAGGAATTTGGCATTCATCCTTCGATAGGCGAAGAACTCTTGAATCCCAGCCTCCGCCCCAAGGCAGAGCTACGCGGCAACGCCATTTACCTGATTCTGCATTTCCCAGTAGATACTGCGCGCCCTGAAAATGTAATAGAAAAAGAAATCGATTTTGCAGTAGGCAAGAACTTTATCATTACTGCACACTACGAGAGCTTTGATCCTATTTATGAATTCCAAAAAATGTTCAAGGTTAGCTCGATTCTTGCGCGCAACGGCATTGGCGAACATGCTGGCAGCCTGTTTTGCTCGATGCTCAAAAGCATCTATCATGATTTGGAACTGCGCCTGGACGGTATCAACAACGATCTACGCAAAATCGAACGCAAGATTTTTGAAGGCAAAGAATCACGCATGGTTCGCGAAATTTCAGAAACCCATCGACGTATTTTGGATATCAAACAGTCAATCCGCTTCCATGAGGAAACCCTTCGCACATTCTCAAGTGCCAGCAAACAATTCTTTGGCGCTGAATTTGCGTATGAAATGGAAAATGTTGCCAGTGAATATTACAAAGTCGCCAGCACCTTGGATGGACACAAAGAATTACTTAAAGATCTGAAGGATACCAACGACTCGCTCCTGACAACAAAAACAAACCAAGTAATGAAGGTGCTTACCTTTATTACCTTCACCGCGCTTCCTTTTACACTAACCGCTGGAATCCTAGGCATGAACGCAACATTTACCAGCAATCTCAGTGTTGAAACTGTAGTACTCGTATTTGCATTGGCAAGTCTTGTCGGTATCGGTGTTTATATCTATTTCCGCAACCGCAACTGGATTTAATTTCATATGATCAGACTTTACAATACCTTGGGTAAGAAACTGCAAGACTTCGCTCCCATTGAACCAGGAATAATAAAGATGTATCACTGCGGACCGACTGTCTACGACTATATCCATATCGGAAATTTGCGCGCATTCCTCCTAGCCGATCTGCTGCGTCGTATGTTCGAGGCGAACAATTACACCGTCCTCCAGGTAATGAATATCACTGATGTGGGTCATCTGGTTACCGACGGTAATGACGGTGATGACAAAATGACCAAGGCACTGAAGCGCGAAGGAAAAGACATCACACTGGAAAACATGCTAGGGCTCGCTGATTTTTACCGCGCCCGATTCGTAGAAGATTTGGAAGGATTGAATATCAAACTTCCCCACGTCATGCCAAAGGCATCGGACCATATCCAGGAAGATATAGATATCATCAAGAAATTGGAAGACCAGGGATTCGCATACACCACTAGCGACGGCGTCTATTTTGATACCGAAAAGATGCCTGACTACGGCAAGCTCGGCGGACTTCCTGATATCAGCCACATGGAAACTCGGGTTGGAGAAAACGAAGAAAAGAAAAGTCCTCGCGATTTTGCACTTTGGAAATTCAATTCAGAAATGGGCTGGGAATCTCCCTGGGGCAAAGGCTTCCCTGGCTGGCACATTGAATGTTCTGGAATGTCGCAGCGATATCTGGGCGATACATTCGATATCCATACCGGCGGCATCGATCTGGCATCTGTCCACCACAATAACGAGATCGCGCAGTCAGAATGTGCCAACAACAAGCCGTTTGTACACTACTGGATTCACAACGAATTCGTAAATATTGCCGATACTAAAATTTCAAAATCATTGGGCAATACCATCACCTTGAACACCATCCGCGAAAAAGGCTTCGACCCTATCGCCTACCGTCTATTACTGTTAGGCGCGCACTACAGCAGTAAGGTAAATTTTACCTGGGAAGCATTAGAGGCAAGCCAAAACGCATTAAACAGATTGCATAACATCGTTGAATCGCTTCCCACAGCGACAACTGCTGACACACAATATAACGGGCAACTACTAGCTGTAATCTCGGATGACCTAGATACGCCAAAAGCCCTTGCATTGGTTTGGGAAATCACCAAAGACGAATCTCTTGATCCAGCAGTAAAACATGCAACGCTTCTTGCTGCTGACGATATGTTGGGATTAGGTTTACGCAACATAACCACAACTGAAATTCCTGAAGTGGTACAGCAACTAGCAGACGAACGTGAACAGGCACGTACAAACAAAGACTGGCAAAAATCAGACGAGCTACGTAATCAGATTGCAGAATTGGGATTTGAAGTTTTAGATACACCAGAGGGACAGAAAATTAAACCTCTCTAGACAAAACCTAAAAAAAGAATAGAGTTAGAAAAAACCAAATAATTATGAATGATGTCCTTATTTCATTATGTATCTCTATACCAATAACGATTGGAATAGTACTTTTGATTTATTTCTCTTTAAAAGAGAAGAAGAAACCACGCAAAATAATTCGAGTTAAATTCAAAAAGTTCTACTTATGCGAGGACGAAGCGATTACAAAATCACTTTTAGCACTCCATAAATCAGAGCTTGGTTTCAATTTAAGTCCCGAGTTAAAATCTAGTGATTTTCCAGAACTACAAATGGAAGTCAGTAGTGAAAACAGTCTATTCTTTTCAAAAAATCCCCATCCCATAATACGAGGTAGGATATACTATCGTGGCTACTGTTTTTCAACAGAAACCGGAAAGGTAATTATATTTTCCGGGTGGATGCCTCCAAAATCAACACATCCGCCAATTGTATATGCAAGCAAGACTGTTCCTATAGAAATTATAGAGAAAATTGTAGATGCTTTTACAGGGAAAATGGGTTATAAAATAGGCAATGGTTTCACTAAAAGATTTTTCAGTAATTTAATTTAAAACTATTTCAAAAACCAATCGAACCCCTTGAACATTATTCAAGGGGTTCTTTTATTTATCAAACTTATATCCTTCGGCTTTTAACTTTTTTATCTTTACTTCAGACCCTCCGCGGTTGTAGTTACCTATCTTTCCATCACTCCTGATGACGCGATGACACGGCACCATAGGATCATAATTCCCCGCCATTATCGTCCCCACGGCGCGTGCCGCTCCTGGGCTTCCTGCGCGTTTGGCGACTTCGCCATAGGTCAAAACGCTACCCTTCGGAATATCCCGAACGACATCGCGCACGATATCAGCAAACAATTTTCCTTTAGTTACCTTCATGGCGCAATTGCTCTACCGCTTCTTTTTCTTTCTTTGAAAGCTTCTTTGGAATTTTAATCATGGTCTGAATTAAAAAATCCCCTCGGCGACTGCCGCGCGGTACGCCCTTGTCGCGAATGCGCAATATTTCACCTACTTGTAACCCTGCTGGAATTTTTACCGATACGGTTCCGTCCAATGTTTCTATGTCATGGCTTGCGCCCAGCAATGCATCAGAAAGCTTCACTTCCAATCGCGAAACTAAATTCACGCCATCGCGGAAAATGGTCTTGTGAGGACGCACGCGGATATCTACATATAGATTGCCCGCTTCACCATCGGGAATTTTTTCACCATAACCACGCAGGCGCAACTGCTGGCCATTGTCTATTCCCGCAGGAATATCAATTTCTACTTCCTTGGCCTCGCCCGGCAATTGCACTTTTGCTTTTGTGCCAAATACCGCATCCTTGAAATCAATCTGGATCGTCGTTCGATAGTCGCGCCCTCGCCGTACGCGATTGAATCCGCCGCCCGTAAACATGCTAAAGATGTCTCCCAGATCAAGATCGCCAAAATCAAACTGC
>CAYRNU010000041.1:0-5593 GCA_964425795.1 uncultured Candidatus Saccharibacteria bacterium
GACGATCGAGTCCGTGAGTAATAAATCCTTACAAGATCATATATTTCGAACCACAATTCCAGCTCATCTAAAGATGCATAGGCCTATGGGATTTTCTTGTTTTCATATTTTCAGGGAAAGGAGGATTTCTTGCAAGCTATACTGTTAATACCTTCTTTTTCCTTTTTTCCTTTTTCCCTTTTTTTCCCTTTTTTTCAATTTTTTTAATAGAAGTTTTTTTAGCAGATACCCTTCCTTTTTTTACTGCAGGCACAGAGGCGGCAGGCCGCGAGGTTGATTCTTTTCGCTTAGGTAGCTTTATATCTTGAATTGTTTTCCTGGGTTCAGTCATACTATTGATTGTTATGAGTAACTGCTAATGTCAACAACAAGAGCGCGCTATCTGGCGTGACGAGCGCATGTGTATCAACTGTATCACTAAATAATGCACCCGACAGATGGATGGGTTTCAAAGTATCATTGATCAGCGACAATGGCGCATATTCCTGCGACGAAATTACAGCTTCAAAAAAACTTGATCCGGCATCGGCAACATAAAATGCGTGACTAGGAATCAGCCCATGCTGAGCTACTGCGACTAACAAAGAACGCATACTCTGCACATACCGATCCATCATGCCCTTTTCTGCATCGATAATACGTTCACCGTAATCACTATACAGCGATCCTTTGGCACGCAATGATAACAGGCTTACCAATTCAGATGACGTAATTCCCATACCACGAGCGACATCAGATAAATATGACTGCTCTGAAACAGGCGCTGTTGCAGTTACCGTAGGAACGCCATCGCGAACAACAATCGCTTCTCCCATACCGCCATGAAAATCAAATAACACGTAATTATTTGCATTCTTGAGAGCGCGGATCGCACACCACTGCATGTATTGAACTGCATGCATAACAGGCTCGCGGTGGGTTACCGCAAAAATACTCGATCGGAACGCTTCGCGGTGTTCGGGATCAATCGCAGAAATGAGATAGGTGGACTCAATTTCGCGCGCACGCTGCCCAACCGGCTTTTCAAGCACGTGGCCATTGACGCGCGTTGTTACGCGCTCGTGATCTAAAATAACTTGTCCTGAAAAAGGCGACTCGCCTGATGCTGTGCGCTCAAAAAAGCGCTCTATGTTGCGATCATCAACCTGTCGCAGTAATTTTTGAGTAACGACAAAGGGCTTATCTTTTACATACTTAAGACTTCTTACGTGTGTCAGAACCCAAGGTGACCCGATCGAGCAATGGATTTCGTCCCACGCTGAAAATCCTGCAGCATTCGCCTTTTCGATGAGTTTGCGCATTACGCGCAGTGTTGTAGCAAACATGCGTTCAGTTGCTGGATCGATATGGTCGAATGTCTCACGCCATGACGCCATCATGCGAGGCAAAGCGTTTTGAGCAGTAACCAATACACTTACACCAACACTCGCATGCGCGATATCAATCAACAACATTGTTTTCGACTGAAGATGTTTTGTAGACATAAATACTGTAAACAGTATAGCAAACCAAACACCTCGCATGAAAGCGAGGTGTGCAGAACTTTATTGTTTTTTATACAAGCACTGCTTTGATGCGTCGAACGCCAGAACTTGATGCTTCTTCTTTTTGGATTTTAAATACTCCCAAAGCACCAGTATGCGTCACGTGCGGACCTCCGCAAAATTCCTTGCTGACAACATGATTGCCATCCTTATCCTGAATAAAATAAACCGATACGCGCTCACCGTATTTTGCACCAAACTCCATTTCAGCTCCTATCTGCTGCGCTTCGGCTAGGCTCATTTCCTTCATAACAACATCGTAGTCTGCCGCAATCCATTCGTTGACCAGCCGTTCTGCCTCGATCTTTTCTTCATCAGTCATTTTACGATCGAATGAAAAATCGATACGCAAACGCTCTTCAGTAATATTGCTTCCCTTCTGTTTTACCGATGCGCCGAGAACTTTTTGCAATGCAGCCAATAACAAATGATGTGCGGTGTGCAGTTTTACCGTCTGATCATTCGTATTTGCAAGACCGCCTTTGAATTTTTGTTCAGCACCTGCACGAGACTGCGCTTGATGTATCAACATATCTGCGTCAAATTTCTCACGATCAATGTTGATTCCTTGTTCGAATGCAAGTTCTTCAGTCAACTCGATTGGAAATCCGTAAGTGGTAGCTAACACGAAAGGATCAGTGCCTTTTTCAAACTCCTTTAATCCCTGTTCAAGAGTTTTTTTAAACTTTGCAGTTTCCTCTATAATCGCCTGGACATTTTTTGGATCTACAATTTCAGGATACGCATCACCATAGACAGCAACAAAAGTATTCAAAATATCGATCAGTAAGTTCTCGGGTATTCCCAATTTTCGAGATTGCACAGCTGCGCGACGAACCAGTCGTCGTACGATATATCCGCGATCCTTATTGGATGGAAATGCGCCGTCAGCAATCATGAACAATGAGCTGCGCAAATGATCCGCAACGATACGCGAAGCCCGTTCATCGTAAGTCTGAGCATTGCTATGGATCAGCTGCATCGCAGGAGCAAACACATCGGTTTCATACACATTTGTCTTGCCCTGCATCAACATCGCAATGCGCTCTAGTCCTGAACCAGTATCCACGTTTTTCTGCGATAGCTTGCCGATGACCTGTCCGTCTTTCTTTTCAAATTCCATAAACACGTCATTCCAAATCTCCACCACATCTCCGCGATCGTCGGCTATAACGTACTCATCATGCGTCATATCCCCCAACCCTGCTGGCGTAACATCATAAAACATCTCGGTATCAGGTCCACATGGTCCATTATCACCAGGGCTCCACCAATTATTTTTTGCGGGCAAGAAATATATTCGATTCTCAGGAATAAACTGTTTCCAAATTTCCACCGCTTCCAAATCACGCGGAGCATTCTCGTCCCCTTCAAAAACAGTAACGTATAGGCGCGCAGGATCCAGTCCCAGCCCCTCATCTTTTGAAGTCAGGAACGTATAGCTCCACTCAATGGCTTCTTTTTTAAAATAATCGCCAAGCGACCAATTACCTAGCATCTCAAAAAAAGTCAGGTTCTTGTGGTTGCCCACCTCTTCGATATCGCCTGTTCGTACACACTTTTGACAGCTAGCCAAACGTGTTCCAAGCGGATGCGCCTGTCCCATCAAATACGGAACGAGCGGCTGCATGCCTGCCGTATTGAACAATACCGAGGGATCGTTTTCAGGGACAAGAGATGCGGAAGGTACAACAGCGTGCCCTCGATTCTTGAAAAACTCTAGAAATTTAGTGCGTATATCATTTGCGGTCATCATGAGAATGAGTATAGCAGAAGTTATAAATATGAAAACACGGCTCGTATGTGCCGTGTTTTCCCTAAAATCTATAGAATCTATCGAACCAACCAGTACACCAGACCGATAATCAGTGACATGACAAACTGATATCCGCCACTAATCGCAAACATTTTCCACGCTGCCTTTCGAGGTTTACCGCTCCAAAGCGCATTTACAGCAACTATTGGCAATACAAATCCTACAAAAATACCTAGCGTACAAATGAATGTAGTAAAGAGATTCAACGGAATCAGCAATGCCAGCAAGAAGTTAAACGCAAAAATGTAGATCAATGCGACCAGGAACTGGAGACCGTACATTCCCAGCATTCCCTTACCTTTTTTTGATGCGCCTGAAGAATCAACACAATCGCCCATGATACGCATCCATGTTTTACCGAACATTGCGGGAGAGTACCAGACAAACCCCAACACTGCGGTAACTACAAACGAAACGATAATTGAAAGAATAAACGGACTCATATATTAATTACGAGTTACTTCGTGTCCAGTGCATCCGTCTTTGCAGGTGTCGCAACCGTCGCACATATCTTTTGAGCATCCGCATTTCATACCACGACATTTTGAGCAGTAGGCACCCAGCGCATATTTTCCCGGGCCGCCGACAGTAATAGCAAACAATGAAGCAAGCAACAGCAGATCAATCTCACCTGCTGTAAACGGCATTTTGCTTTTTACAAAAATGATTGCGCCAGCCATAACTGCGATCAGCAACCATCCGGCTACACGCGTAAATGCACCCAAGACCATTGCAATACCACCGATCGTCTCGATAAGAGCGATTGCCCAAGCGACAATTGTTGCTGTACCCAATGAAACAGGCAGCATCATATCAAAAAACTGCGACGTAGCGGCAATATCAGACAATTTTGCAATACCATGATTGATAAAGATAATACCAACCACAAAACGAATAAGAAACATTCCGAAACCAGGATGTGAGGTACATTTTTTAATATGATGCATCATACAAGAAATAATTCGTAAAATCTGTTACGCGAACAATCTGCTCGCTAATGCATATAGTATACTCCTTTATCGCAAAGCCATCAAAAAATTTCTGAATTGCGTGTTATTTTTTTACCGGATGAGTTGGCTCGGTAGGCACGTCGATGTGTTCCTTGAATTTATGCTCGACAATTGCAAGAATGCGCAAGATAAAGAGCGTCAATAACGTAACAATTACCGCCTCAATGTAGAGACCGAAGCCTACGGCAACGCCGATACTTGCAGCAACCCACAGGCCGCTTGCGGTAGTGAGATTATTCACTTTGTCGTCTTTCATGAAAATAAGCCCAGCACCAAGGAATCCCACTCCCACAATGATCTGAGATGCCATACGCATAGGATCAACGCCGCCGCTCAGTACCGTAGCCTTCCCTGCAATTTCTGAAACGACTACAAAAAATGCTGATGCCAGCGTCACCAACGCATAGGTGCGCATACCCGCGCTTTTGCGAGCATAGACTCGCTCAAAACCTAATACCAAACCCAATAACATTGCAATTACTAATTTAATAACGGTTTCCGTATGCACCGATGTAAATAATTCCATATGCAAAAAAGTATATCACACGACTTAGGCAAATATACCGCCACCGATTACATGTGTTCCTTTGTACAAAACACATGATTGACCTCCCGGAATGAGAATGGGTTGTTCTATCTGAATAGATGCTGTCCCCGCATCCGCATCATAAGAAACGATAGTGCATGGAACGCGCTCACCATGATAACGGTAGCGGAATTCGCATGCCAGCCCTTTATCAAACAATCCATTGATGTCATTAACATTCGTTAAATTAAGAATAGTCTTTGGCTCTACAGGAACTAACGCATGATCGACGACAAGAGTATTATGTTTGATATCTTTTCCTACCACATAATAGGGTCGCTCGTCAGTACTGTGCACATGTATTGAAAATCCATGACGTTCGCCTAGGGTATACATCAGCACGCCATCATGAGTTCCAATGATATTTCCATGTACATCCTGGACGCTGCCGGGAACAGCTTCTATCTCGTGCTTCAAAAATGTCTTCATATCGATAGGGCCTAGAAAGCATATTCCTTGAGAATCTTTTTTTGCTGCTGTTGGCAGTTTATATTTTTCTGCAATCATTCGAGTCGCTGATTTGCGAAGATCTCCTACCGGAAATAGGATATGCTTCAAATCAGATTCCGTAAGCATCCACAAGAAATAGCTTTGGTCTTTTGCAGAATCAACAGATTCGTGCAGTTCATACCTTCCT
>CAYRNU010000042.1:0-5452 GCA_964425795.1 uncultured Candidatus Saccharibacteria bacterium
GGGTCTGACGGCATTGCTTGCTACAATTGCTGTCTCGTTGGCGAAATTAACGGGAATGGTAGGAGAGGAAACAACCTATTTGAATTTTAGTACGCGCGGGTCTTTGGACATGACGGGTATATTGCTGGGCGCAATTATTATTGGAGTTCTTGGTGTTCTTGATGACATTGCAGTTACTCAGGCCGCTGTTGTTACAGAGCTCTACAATACCGATCGCACTCTCTCAAAAAAAGAAGTCTATCGTCGTGCGTTGCGTGTGGGTCGGGAGCATGTAGGAGCGTTGGTAAACACATTGGTGCTTGCATACGTAGGTACGTCTTTGCCTTTGCTGATGTATATGTCTCTTGCTGAAGGGAATTTCGGGACACTCATCAATCTGGAGGTATTTGCTACTGAGATTGTCAGGACAACGGTGGGAAGCATTGGTCTTATTATGACGGTCCCTATTGTTACATTGCTGGCCGTGTTTTTCCTTAAAAATTACAGATCAAAGCATCACCATCACCATCATCATGGACACTCTCATTCATAATGTTTAATTGCGGGCGCCGTATGAATCCATACTCTGATTTTAATAATGATATCCGATATTGTCGCACCGTGATGAAAACTCACGGCAAGAGTTATTTTTATGCATCATTCTTCTTTCCTAGAAAGGTTCGGCAGGCGATTTGGGTTTTGTATGCTGTGCAGCGGATTTCTGATGACATTGTGGATGAACAGCCGGGATTGACGCTGCAGGAACGGTTGGCTGAGCTTGAGGCCTGGAGAAATGAATGGAGAGATTCGCTTGTTGGTGAAGTTAGCTCGATGCATCCTGTAATTCGAGCGTATCGATATATCCAAGATATGCATGCGATCCCGCCGGATCTGCTAGAGGCTTTTTTTGACGCGATGATTTCGGATACTCATACTGATTCTTATGCGACATGGGCTGAATTGTGCAAGTATATTTATGGTTCGGCAACGGCTAATGGCATCATGGTATTGCGTGTTATTGGCGGTTCTGAAGCCGCATTTCCTCACGCCCATTTTTTAGCTGAAGCAATGCAGCTGACTAATTTTATCCGTGACATTGATGACGATTTTTTTGTACGACATCGACTGTATTTGCCGCTAGAAGATTTGGCACGATTCGGAGTTACACAGGAAATGATTCGGGCTCGAAATATGACTCCTGAAATTAAGGAGCTTGTTCGTTATGAGATTCAGCGCGCACGATCGCTGTATGCTGGGGCGGGGCAACACCTCTGTCGTATTCATTATCGTGGCAGATTGCCGGTGTTTATTGCTAGCGAGTTGTACAGTAGTATTCTTGATGTTATTGAGCGTCGCGATTTTAATATTTTTTCAGGAAGAGCATATGTTTCGCCGGTCCAAAAAATAGGAATAATTATTCGGTCGCTATGGTATTATCATATTCAGTATGGATTTAGGTCAAAAGCAGAATAAACAAGCGCTCGTCATCGGCTCGGGCATAGGAGGCCTGGCGACTGCGTGCTTGCTTGCAAAAAAAGGATATGCGGTAACTGTCCTTGAAAAAAATGACTATCTGGGAGGCAGAGCGGGTCTCGTTAAAAAAGACGGCTTTGTTTTTGATAAGGGGCCAAGCTGGTATTTGATGCCAGATATTTTTGATCATTTTTTTGAGTTGATGGAAGTCGAGCGGGAAGAATACCTTCCACTTGAGCGACTGGACCCATCATATAGAGTATTTTTTAAGGACGAAGCTTCGGAGGGATCGTCTTTGGTGGTGGATATGCATTCTGATCTGTCTCGCGATGAGGCTACATTGGAACAATTTGAGCGTGGTATCAGCAAGCGCCTTAGGGAATATTTGGCACGATCGGAAATGCAATATGAAATAGCAAAAAAATATTTCATGTACAAAAACTATGATTCATTTCTTGACTTCATATCTTTGAAGCTTTTGATACAAGGCATGCGCTTGTCGGTTTTTAAAAAAATGCATTCGTATGTGGCGCGCTTTTTCAAGAGTCCTTTTGTTCAAAAAATCATGGAATATCAGCTTGTTTTTTTGGGAAGCTCTCCCTATAACACGCCAGCCTTGTACAACATAATGAATCACATTGATTTTTCCATGGGAGTTTTTTATCCCAAGGGAGGAATATATGGGATTGTGGAAGCCTTAGTTCGTATTGGCAAAGAACATGGAGTAAGCTATCGTACGTCATCTGAAGTTTCTCAAATTATTGTTGATAACGGCATCGCATCTGGGGTTCTTTTGAAAACCGGAGAAAAAATAGCGGCTGACATCGCTATTGCAAATAGCGATATTTATCATACTGAGACGAATCTGCTCGACAAGAAATCGCAACAATTTTCTCCTCGTTATTGGAAACAGAAAGTGGTCGCGCCTTCAGCATTTATTATGTATATCGGATTAAAGGATAAGGTGCCGTCTTTGGCGCACCATTCGCTTCTATTTTCGCGCGATTGGAAAAGGAATTTTTTTGAAATATTCGATGCGCCGCAATTGCCGACAGATCCGTCATTGTACGTATGTTGTCCAAGTAAAACAGATACCGCTGTCGCTCCCGAGGGTATGGAGAATCTTTTTGTCTTGGTACCAATCGCTTCGGGACTTCAGGTGAGTGATACAGAATTGCTGAACTATAGGGAAAAGATTCTGGATGTTATGCAGGATCATATGAATATACCAAATATTCGTCAAAGAATTCAGACGCTGCAAATGTATTCAGCAGATAATTTTGCTGCCGATTACTATGCATATCGTGGCAGTGCGCTTGGTTTGGCTCACACGCTTGGACAGACAGCAATTTTCCGAACAAACAATGTTTCAAAAAAAGTAAAGAATCTTTATTATGTTGGCGCCGGCACTAATCCTGGAATTGGAATGCCTATGTGTCTTATTTCTGCAGAATTGGCGTACAAGAGAATCGTCAATGATAAAAGTTCAGGACCGCTGGCGTCGTTATAAAAGCCCTTGCGTCTTCAGGAGGATTTGGAAAAACAGTATCATGCCAACAATTGCATTGATCAATGGAAAACGTTTGTAGATAGTAAATAGGAATGTGTCACTGGTAGTACTATAAGCAATAGTCATTGCTAGCAAGTAGGGAATGAGTAGCAGGTACGAGCTGTATCCCAAGTATCCTGTAGCCAATAGCGCTGCTGCTGAGAACAATATTCCGCACAGAATTACAGTTTTCTTTTTACCTAGCGTTGTTGCGATTGTTTTGATTGCTGCCTGTTTGTCAGCGGCGATATCGGGTACTGCAGAAAATGCATGCATTGCAAACGACCAGGAATATGCAGCGGCAATTGCAAAAAGAGAATCAATCGTGAGCGAATTATTAAGCAAGAAAGCACAGAGCCCTGGCAGTATATACAGGACTGCGCTTGTTGTGCTGTCTAAAAAGGCAATTGATTTTGCTCGAATTGGTGGCGCAGAATATTCTATGGCGATACCGCAGGCAGCTAGTAGTGCGACTGCGGCTGCTAGAGGGGCAAACATAATCCCGTAGATGAGAAACGGTATGTTCCATACAGCAATGTGTATAATTTTTTGCATGCGTTCTTTTTTCTCGAGAACATGTTCGTATCCCTGTTTTTTTGGATTGAGTATATCGGTATCATAATCAAAAAAATCGTTAATACCGTATATCAATAGGTTGAAGGGAAAAAGGAAATAAAAAGCCAGGACTGCAATAACTGACCAGTGTGTTGAAATAGAAGAAGTGTGAGTGGCTGCTATTCCTATTAAAAAAGGCCCAAATGTATATATCCAGAATCGTGGTCGCGATATGATGATGATTTTCTTTAAAGTACGCATCATAGGTTGAGTGCTTGGGTGATGGCAATTAGTTGAACGCGCTGGTGATCGTCCAGAAATGCAGTTTCGTTAATGAGCCCTGTTGCTTTGCTTATTTGATCTGTGAGTATTCGCTCAGCGTATTCATATGCTCCTGAATCTAAAAGTAATTGTTCGATTCTCTTTTCGTCTTTTGACGAAAAGCATTTTTTTCTTCCATAATATTTTTTGAGCAATTTTTTGTGCTTATCGGTGCCGAATGCTTCTATGTGATACGTAATCAACGTCGGTTGTCCTTGCTGTATGTCTAAAAAGCGGGTTTTTCCCGAAATTGCCTTGCCGTCCAAAAGATCATCCTTCATTTGGAATGCTTCTCCTGCGGCGTCTCCGAAATGAGCGCAGAACTCTTGAGCTTCTTGATCAAGTTTTCTTCCCGCAAGCACTAATCCGATCTCGATTGGATGGGTAAAAGTATATCGTGCGGTTTTGAATCTGTTTTTCGTTGATAGTGTTTCAGTGGTTGCTGTTTGAGAATGGCCTAGGTACACGTCAAGCATTTGTCCAAGTACAACCTCATGGATTGTCGTGTTGAGAATAGCGGTGATATTTTTTTGTAGTTCAGGTGAACTGATTTCTGATACGATCTGCCATACGATTCCAAAAATAAAATCACCAGCCAGTAGAGACTGAGAATATGCATAGTGTTTGTCGCCCGTTGCCTTGTAGAGATAGGCGTTGAGTGTCGGTGTTCCGTGTCGATATTCTGATTCGTCAATTATGTCGTCGTGTATCAAGCAAAATATATGCAGCAATTCAATTGCTGCCATTGCCCGTAGGGCATCTTGTGACCAGCCGGTTGTGTTGCTCATAACCCAGATCAGGTATGGACGAATACGCTTGCCTCCGCTCAAGAGCGGGATGATGTTTGAAATTATTTTATATACGGGCGTTCCACTGGTTATTTTTTCTGCTTGATCTAAATATGGCACCACAAGATCTATAAACTCTTTATTAAACTGTTCTCGAAATTCTGGAAGTGATGCAGTCATGTATTTCTGAATTGTAGCAGACCTTTACTGAAGCATATAGACGACTAGCAGGGCAATTGAGGTTAACCATCCGATATCAGAGACGATCAATCCCAGCGCTATTTTATTTTGCCATTTTTTAGGAAGAGTTGTTGATGACATTCCATCCTTTTCTCTTTGTAACAAGAAAGGACTGACCACAAAAGACAGAAACATGCCGTTTAATATTAAAATAAATGCAATACTGGCGTGAATCGCGGGAATGCCTAGAAAACCGTTCGTTCGATAGGTAATTATGCCGCCGCAGATGGCAAGAAGAATGCCTGCCCAAATAAGCGGCTTGGTTACCTTATGGGTTCGGGTAGTCGCCTCGGTCCAATACGGCGATGTGCGTCCTAAAAAGCCGTGGATATCAATTACGATAACCGATCCAAAACCAATAATAAGACCAAGAATAAATAAGAATAAGCCTATGAAATCAAGCCAGTTGATAGAGTTTATTGAAAGCATATAGGGATAAGGCAGACGAAAAAGAGTATTTGTTACTAATGGATACAGTATAGCAAGTTGTGCAGAATGTTCTCTATTTTCCGATGAGTATAGTACCATGAGTGCATATGAGGATTTC
>CAYRNU010000043.1:0-5221 GCA_964425795.1 uncultured Candidatus Saccharibacteria bacterium
AACCACCCATTCATTGCGGACTTCTTTTGCTACGTCAATCGCAGCTGATCCTGGCAATACGACGCCCTGCACCTTGCCGGTGCGATCGCGGAAATCCATAAATACCATTTTTCCCTGGTCACGGCGGACATCAATCCAGCCTTGAATGGTTACTTCCTTGCCAATATGTGCTGACAGGTCAGCAATGAGTGTTCGTTCGGTCATATGAAATGATAGTACTATAAAAGTTTACTTTTTTCTATTTTGACGATATTTCTGATTATTTTTAAAGCAAGATCGTGTCCTAACTTAAATTCAGTTTCAGAAACACTAAATGCAATTGCTCCGCGAGCAATATTGACCACATGAATATCCTCTAGAGAAATAGCCGCATTAGATTCATTTATTGAATGTGCTGATACCCTTTGATATGCAAATGTGAATACTTCATCAATAGAATCGTTTTCCATATATTTGAAATCCATAAGAAACCTCATTGATGCAGGATTACTTTTCATTTCATTGCTGGCATTATCAGCGCCTAATGCAGAAATAAATTCTTGGGCAATGTAGGTCTCTTTTAATTCAGTTTCAAGAAATTCAATTTGAAATTGTTTGTTGGTAAAGATTCTGATATCTTTGCCTTTTCGACCTATTTTTGGTTTACAAACCCAAAAACCAGTTGATGATATTGAATCATTTTCTTTATGATAAAAGCGTGGCCTATGCTCTATAGGAATAAATTTCTCCTGAGATTCTTTTGATCGAATTGCTTCTTTTAGAAAATCTGGATTTTGAAAGGCATGAATGAATGCAGGGGCACTGCGTGCGTGTGCCCATGCACGCTTTATCTCTTCTCCTTGCGTAGTAGGATCAAGGCTTTCCGCATATCGTGATCTCTCGATTCTTTCAGGAGTATGTAACATGCGCATCTGTACTTTTTCCTTCAACAAAGAATCAATTTTATCTTCTGGAATTGCTAAGGCAGATTCTTGTCCATTTATTTCAACACAAACTGGGTATTTAGCCCCATCTTTTTCGTAAAAGATAATATCAAATCCTAGTGTGGCATTAAATAATTCTTTTGCCGCATTCATATCAAATTTAGATTAGTCCAACAGCCATTCGTACATCCTGCATTTTCTTTTGTGCCTGAGCTCGGGCTTTTTCTGCACCCTTTGCTAGGATTGCTTCAACTTCTTCTGGATGCGCTTCAAAATATGCTCGTCGTTCACGCATTGGAGTTACCAACGCTAGAATATCTGCTAACAATGCTTCTTTTAAATCTTTATACTTGCCGCGCTTTTCATCATACAAATCTGCAAGTTCTGCATGAGTGCGGAACAGCTGGTGAATTGCGTATACGTTTGCAGGAGTCTCGCCTGATGAATCAGTGACGATGCTCATGACAGCCTTTTTAATTTCTTCGTCGGTACCGAATAACGGAATAGTGTTTTTGTAACTCTTTGACATCTTTTGTCCGTCGGTTCCTGGAACGACAGCAACCGAATCTTTGATCATTTCCTGTGGGAATTTGAATGTATCGCCAAAGCTATCGAATGCGTTGTTGAATTTCAATGCAATTTCTCGCGCCATTTCAACATGTTGCTTTTGGTCTTTGCCTACGGGAACGATTTCAGTATCGTACATCAAAATGTCAGCCGCCATCAAAACAGGATAATCAAACAATCCGACATTTGCCTCAATTCCCTTTTCGGTCTTGTCTTTGAATGCATGCGCGCGCGACAGCCATGGCATGGTAACCAGACAGTTGAAAATCCACGTCAGTTCGGTGTGTTCCGGAACATCTGATTGCTTGAATAATGTTACCTTTTCAGGATCAACGCCTACAGCAAGCAAATCCAAAACCACGTTGTAAGTATTTTCCTTCAGCGCTTGTGCGTCATGAACCGTAGTTAATGCATGATAGTTAACGATCATGGCATAGGTGTCATAATCGTTCTGCATATCGACAATCTGTTTCATCATGCCGAAATAATTGCCAATATGAGGACGACCGGTCGGCTGGATTCCCGACAAGAGAGTTTTTTTGTTCATAGGATTTTAGTATAGCAGATTACTGCAATTTATTTTGCTGGCGTGACCATTCGTAGGCAACGAGCGATGTTGCGACCGATACGTTCAACGATTCAACATTTTCTGACATAGGGATAGATAGGCGGTAATCGCATTTTTCCAGAGTTTTGGCTCCAACGCCTTTTCCTTCATTGCCGACAACAAATACCATAGGTGATGTAAATTCCTCGTTCCATAGCGTATGTTCTCCTTCCATATCAAGACCCGCGATCCAGAATCCTTTTTCCTTCAAGATTTCCATGGTCTGGTTTATATTCCCTACCTGAATCACTGGAACTTTGAATACGGTTCCAACTGATGTTTTAAATACGGTGCTGTTGACGGGTGCCTGGCGGTCTTTTGACATCAATACACCTGAAAATCCAAACGCTGCCGCTGTGCGGATAATTGCACCCAGATTATGGGTATCTTGAACTTCGTCTAATAGCAGAACAGCGGGGTTGGTTGTTAGGTCCAATTCCTTGAGCCAGTCGCCAAAATCCTTATAAGGAAATTCTTTCAGCAAGGCAACAACGCCCTGGTGGTTTACGTCTCCTACTAGCTGCTTTAATTTTTTGTCAGGCGCGCTGTTTACGGGAATCTTCAGTTTGCGTGCATATGCGCGAATCTGTTCAAAGCGAGGTTCTTTTGGAGAGGCTTCGGTATATACGGCAATAATCGACTTTGGAGAGTCATTCAGTGTTTCGATAACCGGCTGCATGCCGTAGATGTGGAATTCATTAGCTTTACTCATGGCGATCACAATACATTAATTTTTATGAAATGTCAAAAATCTTCTTATGAGCAATGCCCATTTTGGTAGCTATCTTGTTCCAAAGTTTTTTTAGTCCCCTGTATATAAGATATAGTCCCAGTGCTGAAATTACAGCGCATATCAGGATGATCCAAAAGAAGATTTGTATAATATTGCGCATCGTATCTGAAACCAGATGTGAAAATCCAAAAATGCCCAACAGTATGAGCAATCCCATAATAATTAGTCCTGGAATGATGAGCGGAATCAGGGCTGCTTCCACAAGCTGTTCAAATGCAAAATTACTCGGTTCATTTATTCCCTGTTGTGTGTCTTTGATATATTTTCTTATTCTAAAAAAAGTTCCGATCATAGAGTTATATATGGCATGAGCCCAATCCGCGCTTTGCTAAATATTGCTGATGATATTCTTCCGCATCCCAAAATGCTGTTACTGGAACGATTTCGGTAACAATCGGATCGTTGAATTGTTTCCGGTCGATTAGTTCCTGTTTTGAAGCTTCTGCAGTTTCGCGTTGATCTTCGGTATAGTAAAAAATCACTGATCGATACTGTGATCCGATGTCAGGACCTTGGCGATTTAATGTAGTCGGATTGTGGTTGTTCCAAAAGATCCGCAAGAGCTCTGCGTACGTAGTCAATGCAGGGTCGTACACAATATGTACTGCTTCGGCGTGACCGGTATTTCCGGTGCAGACCATTTCGTATGTCGGGTGTTCCGTAGTGCCGCCCATATAGCCGACCTTTGTTTCAATGACTCCAGCTAATGCTCGATACAGTTCCTCGACTCCCCAAAAGCATCCTGCGCCAAATGCGGCCTGTTCATAGTTGTTTTCCATAGATACAGTGTAGCAAAAATTGGCAATAAAAAACTGCGAATCAATGATGATCCGCAGTTCTCGTAGAAACCACTTACAGAAATTGTTACATATCAAGCCATCCTCTTCTGATGCTGAATATCTCTCTGAACTCTTCCAGATTTCTGGCGCCCCTTGATCTGTCGAGCGCTTTGCTCAGTAGCATGCATAAGCCGGTAATGAATCCGTACATAAATCCAAAATCACGAAATGTTGTTTGGTTTATATTGCCGGAATTCATGGAAAACAAGAAAAATGAAATAGCTATGCATGCTACGATGGCGGCGTTGCGGATTCGGCTTGAGTTTCTAAAAAATAAAAACGCAATTCCTGAAACAAATGCCAGCGGTACGTTGCATAGTCCGTAGATCTCATTGCCGTCGATAGTATCGTTGGCACATAGTGGAATACATATTCCGATGCATGAGAGCAAAAGAAGCAATAGTCCTCTTTTTGAAACCAGGTTGAGTGTTTTTCCCAGAGTTCGTAATTCTTTTCTTAATGTCATGAGTGCTTAATTTTGTATATATAATACAACTATATATTTATATTGTCAATGTGTTTGATAGACAAACAAAAATCACGTTTTTTAACGTGATTTTTGTTGTTTGTGGACCCTAGCGGATTCGAACCGCTTGCCTCCTGAGTGCAAAACAGGCGCTCTACCAATTGAGCTAAGGGCCCTCGCCTCTCCACGCCGAAGGCATGTGAGAGGAAATAAAATTCAAAAAGAACAATCGACTGACATTGTAACGTATTTCGTTACTTCCGCAAAGTCCCCATTGAAGCTTTCGCTCGTTTGGTTCGATGCAGATTGATGGCAAAGCGGTGCGCTTCGCTGTTGGCAAGGAGTATCTCACGCTCGCGCGATGCGATAATGTCCTGTTTGCCCATCAATGCCTTCGGTCGGTGCCGTTCATCTTTTACCACGGAAACGACTGGGATTGCAAGTCCTGCTTCCAGCAATGCTTTTTCTATGATTCCTTTCTGGACTTTTCCTCCGTCAGCAACAATGAGACGCGGGTATTCCCATTCGGGATGATTGAGTCGTCGATCAATCAATTCACGCAGCGCATGGGCGTCGCTAGCCTTCTTGTCAGATTGAATAGTAAAGGATCTGTATTCCGATTTTACGGCTTCTCCCCCGATGACTACAGTCATGACGCCGATCGTATTAGTACCTGATGTGTGGGCTACGTCGAATGCCTCGATGCGATAGCGCTTCACCAAATCGTCGGTATCTATAAGGTCCCGCTTGATCAGCGATATGTCGCGAATATGTTCCAAGGCAAATATGGTTTTTTTGATATCGTTCGCTCGCTCAAACTCCATCTTTTTTGCGGCCTCATTCATCGCTTTGGTCAGTTTTTTGATAATCGTTCCTTTCTTGCCTTCAAACAATAATTTTATGTTTTCAATCGTAACGGCATATCGCTTCTTCGCTTCGCTGTCGGTAGTATCAGGAGTAAGCCCTAGCTGGCGATAGAATTCATAGCGATCTTTTTTATACGACGTCTTGTCGATAAATGGAAAG
>CAYRNU010000044.1:0-5110 GCA_964425795.1 uncultured Candidatus Saccharibacteria bacterium
TCGTGCTTGCGATTATTGCAGCAGTTGCACAATTCCTCCAGGTACATTTTTCTCCGGTCATGCGCATGAACCGAGCAGGATCATCAAATGATAGTAAGGATATGTCTCAAATGATGGCTGCTTCAATGCAGAAAACAATGAAATGGATACTGCCTATCATGATTGGTTTTTTTGGAGCAGTTGTTCCTGGCGCTGTAGCACTTTACTGGATCGTTTCAAGTCTGGTTACTTTGTTGCAAGAAACCATCCTATTTAAGCGGTTATCAAGAGAAACCAAGGTTACAACAGTTGTATAACCAACAAAAAAACACCAATTCTGGTGTTTTTTTGTTGGTTATTGGAAGAGATCCAATACCCACAATATGCTATCTAATGTATTTCTGAAGAAGAGATAGCGGCCGTCGCTGCTTACCGAAAGATTGCTGATATTCATAGCGCTTGTAACCTCTTGAGGGTCATAGATGCGCTGAGTTGTTCCTGTAACCCCATTGATGCTCCATAGCTGGTCATCGGTTGTTATTAATCCTTGATACCAGTTGTCAGGATATACTGCTACGGGCATTGATTCAGGAACGGCGCAGTAAATCATTATTGATCCTGCATCCCAGGTACATTTTTCAGGAAGCGTATCGATACCAATGTTTGTGGTGGTTCCAGTTTCCCTATTGAACAAATATACATCAACTCCTCCTTCAACACTGGCGCTATATAAAACTCTTTTTGCATCAGGGCTGACTAATGTAGTAAGTCCGTTGATATTTCCTAGAACCTTCGTGAATTTCTTGTTGCGTACGTCGAAGTCATAGAGATATCCAGGAACAGAGCTTGCTGCCTTGGTAGTAAAGAACACATGATCTTTATTTTGCGGATACACCAGCCATTCATTGAATGGAGAATCGAAGACTTGTTGTGCCGCCTTGGTTGTTGCGTTAAAGAACAAACCGGTGGTGCCGCCATTGGCGTTATTGAGGAGATAAAAGAATGTATCAGTATCTACGGGTTCAATAGCTGCTATGCCGTCTGCCATGAATGATCCTACAGCTTTGTATGCAAAGGTGTTTGATTGACGATATTGTTCTTCCGCTTTTTTGGTTTGAATTTCGTTGCAGGCAACCAGGAATGTTTCGCGAGTTTTAGGTCCCACAGATCCGTCGTTGGTTAATCCGCGCATTGTCTGGAATGTGATGACTGCTTGTCTGGTCAATTCATCAAATATTCCTGTTTCGTTGCCGGGACTATTCTCCCCTGTTTGTGATATGACGATTCCTAGGTATCCATTCAAGAATCGCTGCACGTTTGCTACTGCATCGCTTTGATCCTGGAATTTTAGATTCGTAGGAAATGCAAAGGGACATGCATCAACGTATAGTGGGATTTTCTGTACCGCCGCCTGATAGGTTTTGATCGTTTCCATTCCTAGGAAGCCTGTAGCATATTGGAATATGAAATTGTTTCCATTTTTTCCAAACACCAAACGTTCAGAATTGGGTATAGAGGTATCGGTCAGCTGCTCGTTAGTAATGGTTGGTCCAATGATACTGTTATTTATAGAGCCGTTGTTTTTATTGTCATACCGAACACCATATACCGTAACCGGGCGCAATTCTTGAATCACTTCACTTTCTCCGTTTGCATTAGTTATTGTTCTTGGAACCATTTGCAGTTCTTCTGTAACGTACGAAACATAGTCTGTTGTTGGCAGATCGCTTACTTTGCGGAGAGCTGGAACATTCTGTACGCTCGGGTCTTCATTTCCTGTTGCATCAGGATTTATAACACCGTTGTTATTTGGTTGTTCTGCGGGTACTGGTTGTCCGAATGGAAATAAATTTTGCACCGTATTTTGCAACTGTTCCTGGCGGGTAGGATTGAGACTTAGAAACAAATAAACCCCTACACCTAAAAGGATTACTGCAATTACTATGATAAGCGGAATAAATTTCTTGTTCATATGATTAGCCGGTTATATGAGGCGTAGGATTGACTTTTTTATCTCCCGATACCCATACTTCAAAATGAAGATGTCCGCCAAATGAGTGTCCGCTGTTACCTACCTTTCCTATTTCTTGTCCTTGGGTTACTGTGTCTCCGGCTTTGAGTCCTGGGGCCAATGTAGACAGATGCCCGTAGAGTGTTTTTACTCCATTGCCATGATCAATCATAATGTTATTTCCATAACCCTGTCCTTGGCCTTTTGCTGGACAATCATCCTTGCGGCTGTTGGGGCAGCTTGAGATGGCGCGGATTATTTTTCCTCCAGCAGCTGCTTTTACTGGTGTTCCGCTTGCTGCCGCCATATCCACCCCTGGATGAGGTTCGCCGTTACGCATTTTACACTCGCTATTTATAGAGACGTTTACCGGACGTAGTAGTTTGTTTGGATACGCAGTCACTGCTGCAGACAGTCCAAGCGATGTCACTTCAGGACAAACCCAGTTGGGATCTGTGGTGGTATTGCCTGCCCCATCGATTGCGTTTGATTCCAGGCCTATTGAAACTTTACTAATGCCTGGTTCTAGGTTGAGCAGATTTGGATTGATGGTATAGAGAATGACGAATGATCCTACTGCAACCAACAGACCGATAAGGATCTCTACAATTCTTCCTTTTTCGTCAGCTTTTCCGGTAATTGAACCGACGGTCATATATTTGATGCCCGAAACAACGAGATACACTACTGCCAGTGCGCTGAGAATACCGATGGCAACCTGAAATATGGTATTAAGGTATTGACCTAGCGAAACCTTGTCGTCGATAACGGTAAGTCCGGGTAGTGGTGCGAGTAGTGCATTACATCCGGCTTTGTAGCCCGGTTTTCCGGGACCATTCGCATTTGCATCATAGCAGGGTGAATTGACGTTAAGTTCTGTTGCACTTCCTCCAATCACTTCGCCCGCCTGATTAAGTTCATACAGACCATTGTAATTGACCAATCCCCAGTCAGTATCGCTGTCATCACAACGTCCGGCAACGTTTAATGTCGCAGCGTTGTTGATACACTGATAATTAAGCGTATTTTTTACCTCGTTCGTTTCCGCTGTAATCAGGGGCTGCCCGCTTTCGTATATTTCCGCCGAATGTATGCAGTCGTATTTTACAGTTGTTGCTTCGTCCAGCAGGTTAAACTCTGCGATTGCCGGTGCTAGGCCAATAAATGCCGGATGTAGTGCAACCCAATTCACCCATCCCGGAATCGCACCTTTTTGGCAGTTGTCCTCCCCTGCGTCATAGGTCACCGAAAATGTGTCTTGGTTTGGAGTTGCAAGTAATGTACAGCATTGACGTGTACCTGTATTTAAAAATCCGGTTTTTCCACGAATCTTGATTTCCAGTTTTTTACCCTGACAGTCTTGGCTGCTTACAGAAAGTGTTACTAACTGGGTATTTATATCATTTGCTCCGTTAGGGTTGATTTTTTTTGTGATAAAGTTCGCATCGGTAACAGTCAATCCCGCAGCTGCAGCGGCGCTGGTATTGTTTGCAATATTTGCCGGAATGTTTTCAAGATTACCTTCGCTATCGATCGGTTTTCCGTAAAAACCTGCCTTGTCAAAACCTAGAGATAGGATCTTACATTCCCCTGCTGCTTCTACCTTTTCGACTTTTTCTATGCTTACAAAATTAGCAACACCAGCAACCACAAGCGCTACCGATAATACTGCTAGAATTGTTTTTTTTCTGGATGTCATAGTATTAGTATATCAGTTGTAATGATCCCGAAGCTTCCTGTAATAATTTCTGACCGTGTTCTACGGTTGTTGTTATCCTTGAAACTCTGCCTTTTTCTGATAATTCAAACGTGATTTCGTTGGGCTGAGCGGACGTTGATGCAGGCAGCGTCTTGCCGTCGACACTCCAAGTAAATTTCAGGTTACCTAGGTGATCTATTACTGCGTAATATGGAACAGCAAACAAGCTGAAACGAGATCCGTTGGTTTGGAATCCGCCCTTGCTGCCGCGTAGCCATTGCACTTTTGATCCTAATTTTTCATAAAATACAAATTCAGGTTCACGAAAAGGCACTTCAATGCTGTTTGAAGCAGTCTCGCTTTCCGTTGTGGTGCGCGCTGACAATGAAACGATCTCAGTCAGCTGAAGAGGATTGTTTTCAAACGTATATCGCTGTTTGCCATAGCCTGAAGCTGAGGGCTGAGTATTGAAATCGCGTTCCCAATAGTAAACCGCGCCGCGAATGCTGTCGATAGTTGGGTTTTTAAATTGAGGAATGCCGACAAATGAAATGGTTGATTGTCGCGTGGGGAGTTTTTTGCCTTTGTAAAATGGAGGAACATAGGTGTCAGCTTCCCAAAGGATATCCACCGTGCTCGGGTTTATGGTCATTATTTTTGAGATAACCTGGCCGCTTACTACGATTTTTGCCTCGATTCTGCTGCTCGTTCCCGCTCCTCCTGTGGTAAATGTATAGCTTTTGCTGCCAATGGCGCGATATTTGAATTCACCGTTTACAAACCAGCTAATCTCTTGGTTGTTAAGGTTTACAGTAAAGCTTTCCAGTGTCGCTGTTACCGATTGGTTTGGAGCCGGAGTTTCAGGACTGAGCGATAGATCAATATCCATAGCCGTTACGCCTATTGATTGTGCAGAGGCAGTTCCAGCAACAGCGAACAAGCAAAAAACCAGAGAAAATATTGCAATGCTGCGTACGGTTCGTATTGATATCATTGCTGACAGTATATCAAAATAGTAAACGCCAAACTACTGTCGCGTTTCCCCTGTATTGCCTTCCCGTGCCTTTTTGATAGCTAATAGTTGTGATGGGTCGGACGTGATGATTTGGTCCTCGGTATAGCTGCTGATGATCTTGATGGCTACGTGCTTGAGTCCGGCGAAGAATATCCCTTCTCCCACCGCTGATTCCAAAAGCAGGTATTTTTCTTCGTCAGTAAGGTTGAATACTTTCTGCAAATTATCAATTGTTGCAGGAGACTGCTTCAGCAATAGCTGTAATGAGGAGTTGGTAATGATCGGTACCCCGTATTTTGACTTCAAAAAGTCGCCTACGTCCTGAGTAATCGTTGCGACGCCTAGGAAATACTTGCGACCGCGCTTTACCAGCATGAATAGGAACGATGCCGTGTCTTCTGATTTC
>CAYRNU010000045.1:0-5068 GCA_964425795.1 uncultured Candidatus Saccharibacteria bacterium
TCGCATCAAAAATATCAGGATTCAGTTTTATTTCGGAATTAATCATGATGTATATATTCAGTATTACAATAATCGTAATTAAAATCCAGACATCAAGATATTACAAACTTCTTCGCTTGAATTCACTAACAATAATACCCGTCGCAATTGCAGCATTCAGTGACTCCGTTACGCCAAATGACGGAATGGCAATTCTGTTCGAAACCAACTTCTCGATATCGCTACCGATACCGTTCGCCTCATTGCCAATAACGATAATTCCTGTTCCCGACAAATCAGCGTTGTAGATATTTTCTCCATCCATAAATGCGCCATAAATGTTTTCTGTTTTGTTATGCTTCAAAAATTCAGCAAGATCAGTATATTGGATGGAGACACGGAACAACGAACCTTTTGCAGCGGAGACGGTTTTTGGATTGTAAGCATCCACTGAATCAGTAGAAAGAACTATCTTTTTAACACCAAACCAATCAGCAATGCGAATGATCGATCCTAGATTTCCTGGATCATTAATACCATCTCCCGCCAGGCAGAGTTCATTGTTTATTTTCAATGCTACATTCGATTTTGGAATATGCGCCACCGCAATAACCCCATTCGGCTGTTCATGGGTGGAAATGCTTTTCAGCTGCGACGGAGTAACGGCATATGTATGGACGCCTTTACCAATCAATCTACTGTTTTCACGCAACCAAGAATCCAACGCATACACACCGTGAATTGCGACACCAGACGCCAACAGTTCGCGAACGGTTTTGTCGCCTTCGACCAAAAACCTTCCTTCCTCCTGGCGGCCTTTTTTCTGATGCAGGGATTTTATGAATTTTGCTTCAGCAGCGGTGAGTGATTTGAAAGAATCGTATTTCATATTATTCACTATGACTACCCTCAATCTTTCCGCGCAACGTGCGCAATTCCTTGAGCCACTTTTCTTCCTGCTCTTTGTTGGGCGGAGTACCGTGCCATTTGTAATCAAATTCAATTTCGCTGATTCCCCTTCCTGGAATAGTGTGAGCAATGATGACCGTAGGTTTTTCTGCAATCGCCTGAGCTTCCTCGCACGCATTGATAATCGCGTCCATACTGTGCCCGTTGATCTCCAGCACATGCCAATTGAACGCGCGCCATTTGGCGGCCAGCGGCTCTAGCGGCATTACGTTTTCTGTCATGCCGTTGATCTGTATATTGTTGCGATCGATGATCGCAGTCAGATTTGAAAGCCTATTATTACCGGCAAACATCATCGCTTCCCAGGTATTTCCTTCCTGCAATTCGCCATCGGACATAGCGCAATAGGTGCGGAATTTCTTGCCGTCCATACGGGCAGCATATGCTATTCCGGCTGCCTGCGACAATCCGCTACCAAGTGGCCCCGAGGTAGTTTCCATACCGGGCAATTTCTCGCGTTCAGGATGACCCTGCAAACGGCTACCGAATTTTCGAAGTGTCTTTAATTCCTCAACAGGAAAATATCCCGCATGCGCCATGGTTGCGTAACGGATCGGAACGATGTGTCCATTTGACAGGATCAAGCGATCGCGCTCCTCCCAATTCGGATAGGTCGGATCGTGTTTGAGAATATAAAAATACAGCGCGGTGAAAATATCAGCCATTCCAAGCGGTCCTGCGGTGTGTCCGCTTCCGGCGTCCTCCAGCATATCAATCAACGAAATACGGATGTCATTCGCCTTCAGCTCGAGTGTTTTGATTTGTTCGTCGGATAAATGCGCCATAGATACGTTTATTGTACCAAATCCTCCAGCTCGCGGATATTATCCTCGACGCTTCCCTGACCAAACACTGCAGACCCTGCAACGAATCGCCATACACCCGCGTCCTTCAGTCGCTTGATAGTTGCAAAGTTCACGGCACCATCAACACTAATCGGCATAGTAGGCGCTGCTTTTTTGATGCGATCGATATTATAGAACACGCGCTCATCCAATGGCTCGCCCTGAAATCCTACGCGCGCAATTCCCATTACCTGTACGCAGTCTACAAACGGCAGGTATGGCACTGCAGCTTCGGCGCCCGTATTGTTATCAAATGACAACCCAATTTCAATCAATGGACGCAACGACTGCACCATATCGCTTTCAAAAAATTCCATCGGATGCGCCAGCGATTCAATGTGCACGATAATGCGCGACGGTCCCAATTTTACCCACTGATCAAAATTCTGTTCGGGATGGCGCACCATCAAATCCAACTCGTAATTTACTTTTTCCCACATCGGCATTCCCTCTTCTTCGGTTTGGATGGCATCAAATTTAGGATTCGGAAACGGATATGGAAAGCTTTTGTTCGGAACGAACGTGCCATCCATAATATCCAGCTGTACCGTTGTTACATACGGCGCGACCAATCCCACCTGTTCAACAAGATCGTTGTATCGCTTTGGCATGAGCGCCGGAATGATGTTCATATTAACCAATTTTGTTTATGCGCCGCATGTGTCGCTCGTCGCCCGAAAACGGCATCGCCAAGAACATCACAACAGCAGCTTCAGCTTCTTCATTACTAATAAAACGCGCACCCAATGACAACACGTTCGCATCATTATGTTCGCGGGCAAGGCGTACGATGTCTAGATTGCCACCGTAATAGACTGCAGCGCGTACGCGCGGAACGCGGTTTGCAGCAATGGCTTCCCCCGTTCCCGATCCGCCCAGCACGATTCCCATTGATCCAGCATCCATTGCCACGGCCTGCGCCGCAGGAATCACAAAGTCAGGATAATCATCTGATTCATCCACTATGTCAGCGCCATGATCGATGACATCATGCCCCTCTTCAACAAGCATCTTTTTCAGATACTCTTTCAGCTCATACCCCGCATGGTCGGTTCCCAGATGAACACGCATAGAATTACAAGGTTGATCCTGTTTTAATTACATGGTCCACCAGCGTTGCCGTATAGCCATATTCGTTGTCATACCACGCCATTACCTTTACCAAATTGCCTCCTACAACGCGCGTCATAGCTAGATCTGCAATGGACGCATAGCGCGATCCCTGGATATCAGCTGAAACCAACGGTTCGTCAGTCACCGCAAAAATCTTTGACCAGCGAGGATCAGATGATGCCTGCTTCAGCAATTCGTTCACTTCCTGTGCGGTCGTGTCCTTTTTTGAAATGAACGTCACGTCCACAATCGAACCCGCAGCTACCGGAACGCGGATTGAAATGCCATCGAACAATCCCTCAAGTGCCGGGAACGCTTTCGTCACAGCAATGGCTGCGCCTGTTGATGTCGGAATGATGTTCTGCGCTGCGGCACGTCCTTCGCGGAAATCCTTCTTTGGACCATCCACGATTGATTGGCTGGCAGTGTAGGCATGGACTGTGTTCAGCAGCGCTTTTTCAATTCCCAATGCCTCGTGCAGGATGGCGATCAGCGGACTTGCAGCGTTGGTCGTACATGACGCATTTGAAGTAATGTCACAAGTTCCAAATTTATCTTCATTCACGCCAAGCAAAATAGTTTCTCCTGGAACGCCCGCTTCTTCTCCGCCCTTCGCAGGGGCCGAGATCACTACGCGCTTTGCGCCGCAGTCCAAGTGGAACTGTGCCTTGTCATATGCAGTGAACAATCCTGTAGCTTCGACAACAACATCGATTCCCAAATCTCCCCACGGCAATTTGGTAGTGTCTTTTTCCGCGATCACTTTAATGGACTTGCCGTCAACAATCATCAGGCCATCGTTAGTTTCAACAGTAAAAGGTGCGCGGCCGTATACTGTGTCGTACTTCAACAGGTACGCAAGATTTTTAATATCGCCCAAGTCATTGATCGCTACGATTTCGATTTCTGGACGCTCCCATGCCAATTTCAAAAATGCACGACCGATGCGGCCAAAACCGTTAATTGCTACCTTGATTGTCTGTGATGCCATAGGAAAAATTCGTTACCGGATATGACAATAGTATACCAAATCCCTAGCCCCTTGATATTATTGACTTTCTTGAGGAAAGTACTAAAGTTATAAAAAATCACAACAAAAAAGATAAACTATGCATCTAAATGACCCACGCCTACACAAGCGGCTGCCTGCCGCCATTTCCATGGTTACCCAGGGAATCAATCTACTCAAAGAAATCCATACCCTGGACAAAAACACCGTTATTGATTCCTACGTATTAGGAGCCATACGGATTAATGATTTTAAAACGGAATTATTTCCGATTGGCACGGTAAGCCGGGAAACGATGCGACATGCCGAGCAATCCTTTAAAAAAGATGTACTCATTCATGCGCAGAGCAATCAAATGTTCATCAACAAGATGACACGTTGCGAAGGCTATCTGTTTGGCATGCAATTACCTGAACTAAAAGGGGTTACCAACACCAAATTCCTGCAGCTCATTACGGCTGCAGTGGCAGCAAGTTGGTTAACCTGCGAAGGAGATCTCCATGCTGTCGTTGCAATAAAGGAAGAAGCTGACGCAATTAGTATTCAAACCACCTGGGACCATATTTGCACTATCTGCATGAGAGCCCACACTCCAAATCCTGTAATACTACTGGAAAGAGCATTAAGCAGCTAAAAGGTATTTCATTCGATTACATGAAAAGCCGTGAATATAATTCACGGCTTTTTTATTTTATTAGCTATATATTTTCCCAAGCTTGCAATACGGACATTCTGATTCTCCCTTGAATGGCTTCCAATTGCAGGGCCTGTTTACCCATTCCCCATTTTTTACCAATCGATCATAATCCGCAATATCGTCCCGCAACCGATCTATCGCATCAATCCCGACTACCGTACTGTAGATTGCATTTTTTGCTTTACTTTCCGCTTCAACAAATTCAAGCCGCGATTCGGCAACATGAATATCTCCTTTTGCAGTTCCCTGCAACAAATATGAATACATGGCCAGCTGACGCAAATAATCCGACATTCTTCCTTCTTCATCAGGTTTTTCAATCTCCCGAGCTTCTTTTGGCTTGCCGGTTTTAAAATCGGTAACACGCACCTGATTGTCATTCAAGCGCTCTAACAAGTCGATCTTTCCCGTGATCAACAAATGATCATGTTTTGGATCTCGATATGACAATGCTTT
>CAYRNU010000046.1:0-4863 GCA_964425795.1 uncultured Candidatus Saccharibacteria bacterium
CGTTTATGATGCGTCACTGAGCTATACTTTCTCAAAGAAAGAAGCTGAAAAAATCGAAGCCATTAAAAGTGTATTGGAATCTTTGCCGGAACCGGAAATGGTATAAATTGGTTATTCAAAAATTGAAAAGCCCTGATTTTTATATCAGGGCTTTTATTATTTCTGCTTTTTGCGGAATATCCATTTGGCAATTTCAACAAAGACAATATTTATTACGCCAAACATAATGATTCCTATGATCCAAGGAAATGATAGCGCTGTCGTTCCAAGCAGTGATTGTAGTGGTGGAAAATATATTGCAGCTGCTGTTGCTATAAAACCTATAACCACTGCCCCTACCAAATACTGGTTTGAAAGCAATGGATACGAGAACAGCGGAGCTTGAAGACTGCGCACTGAGAAAATCAGAAACAATGCATAGGCACTGAATGAACCAAAAATAAATGTACGAACTACTATCGGATCAAAACCGTATCTCAATAATCCCACATACATTCCCAAGAGCATAAAGCTAGTTACCGTACCAACGACAATCAAAAGTAAGAGCTGGGAGTCAAATAGATTTTTATTAATACGTAATGGCTTATTACCAATATCACTCTTGTGAGATTCAAAAGCCAAGGCAACCGCGGGCAATGCCCCAATCATCAGGTTTACCCATAAAATCTGCAGCGCGGATAACGGCAATGCAACGCCCAATAGCAACGCTCCTGAGATCAGCACCAGTTCATCAAACACGCTCGACATCAGGTATGCAATTACCTTACGGATATTCTGCAGAATCTTGCGTCCTTCTTCTATTGCCGCAACGATGATTTCAAAATTATTATCCAAAATAACCAAATCCGCACTTGCCTTTGCAACATCAGATCCTGAGCCTACAGCAATGCCTATATCGGCTTCACGCAATGCAGGAGCATCATTAACGCCGTCTCCAGTCATAGCCACAACTTCGCCCATTTGCTGCAACAACCTGGCAATACGCAGCTTTTGCTCGGGACTGACACGAGCAATGACAAGCAATCCAGGAAGGCGCTTTTTTATATCATCATCAGACATTGCATCTAGCTCAGCTCCTGTAATAACCTGATGCGCAGCAATAGACCATCCTAATTCCTCTCCGACCGTCCGAGCGGTTCCGGGATGATCCCCTGTAACAATCATCATGCGGACACCTGCGCGTGTGATGCGCCCGATCGATTCGCGAACGGTACTACGCACAGGATCACGGAACATAATCAATCCCATAAACGCTGCTGAATGCGAGTCATGGAGATCATTAAGATTAACATGCACACTGGCATTTTCTATTACGGACAATGCCAAAACCCTATCCCCCGATTCAGCCGCAGCATCAACCATGCTCATGATTTTTGCACTTTCATCTGAATTCAGGTTTGAAAAAGAAAGGATAACTTCAGGTGCACCGAAAAACACAGCAGTGCCAGTATCGTGCTGGGCAAAAAAACTTGCTGAATATTTATTCGTCGACGTAAAAGGCAGTCGTTCTATAAGATTTGTACCCATTCTCACCACTGACTGCAGGATATTGTGGGCTGCTCCCGCATGGATGATCGCTGTTTCAATAGGGCGACCGACAATACGCCACATTACTGCAGGATCTTCAGGATTCTCGATAATCGCATCACTGTGCAGCACCACAAGCCGCAGTACAGATTCAGAATCAGTGGATCCATATGGAACAACCCGGGATAGTTTCATTTTTGCTTCGGTTAGAGTTCCCGTTTTGTCAGTCATTACTACAGTAGTCCCTCCTAACGTCTCTGCCGCCAACAATTTCCTCACTACGCCTTTTTTTCGTGCAAGGCGCTGAACACCGCTTGCGAGAATTACAGTAAGCGCGATAGGAAGCCCTTCAGGAACCGCAGAAACGCCGACAGCCACAGAGAGCATGAACATTTCATACGGAGTACTGCCTTTTGATAAGCCAAATAAAAATAGTCCCAATGACAACGCAAATACGATGATTCCAATTCTGTAAGTAAATCGAGTGAGCGCTTTTTCAAGCGGAGTACTGTCCTTTCCGGAAAACTTAACAGCTGTTGCAATAATTCCTAATTCAGTAGATTTGCCCGTAGCAGTAACCAGCATATCAGCAAAGCCTTGCACAACCGATGTACCCATGTACACCATGTTAGTTCTGTCTGCCAACACGGCAGTATGGACCACTGTATCAGTGGTCTTCTCTATAGATAATGATTCTCCGGTCAGCATGGATTCATCCACCTCAAAATCATTAACAAATATGACTCTGCCGTCAGCAGGTATGCGGTTGCCGTGGCTAATGCGCACGATATCGCCAGGAACGATATCTTTTGCATCTATCTGACGCTGGCGACCGTCGCGCACCACTATTGCCTGATCTTTGACGTACGTTTCCAAAACCGATAGCGCGCTTTCCGCTTTTGACTCCTGATAAAACCCAAGTGCTGCATTCAACAGAACAGCAGCGAAAATTGCAATACTGTCTTTCCATTCAGCAAGAATCGCTGTTACCGTTCCCGCAAGGATCAAGATTATGATCAACGGACTTTTAAACTGATCTAGAAGGATTCTTGCTAATTTAAAGCGCCGTTCTTTTGGCAAAATATTAAATCCAAAGGTTTGCAGACGCCGCGAAGCTTCAGATTCGCTCAGGCCTGTTGTCTGCGAATCTAGCTTTTGGAGAACATCAGCCACTGATATTGCCCACGCCGAATCCAAATTCGGTATCATATCGCGCTTCATATATACCCCAGAATACCATGAATATGGCTCATTTACCGAACCACTTCTTCAACAAAAATCTCCTCTGTAACTTTTTCAATCAATTTTTCTTCCTGCGTCAAACGTTTATCTTTCCATTTGGTATTCTTAAACCAGATCAGTGCAATTATCGTCATAAGTATGTTTGCAATAGGAAATGAATACCATAATCCTGTAGCACCTAGATTGGTATGCTTTGAGAGGATATATGCTAATGGAAATTGGATCACCCACTGGGATACGATTGCCATCATCATGGGCACCTTCATATTCCCTGCCGCGCGCAATACACCGCTGATAGACATCTGGACACCGATACATCCATAAGTTAGTGCAACAATGCGAATAAAGTAGGCAGCGCTCTTGATAATCTCAGTATCGCCAGGAACAAAAAAACTGGCAATCAATGGAGCGAAAATAAACGCAATAACGCCTAATGCCGTCAAAATGCAAAATGACAGAATTGAACCTAATCGAGCGATGGCTTCTGCGCGCTGTGCATTTCCTGCGCCAATATTCTGTCCAACCAGAACTGATATGGCGATAGAAAATCCAAGAGCAGGAATAACTACGAACATATTAACGTTGCCGGCAACGCCATACGCTGCAATAGTCAAAGTACCGAACGTAGCGATAAGGAATGTCATTACGGTAAATCCGAGCGCACGGGCTGATTGTTCAATAGATGCTGGGAAGCCAAGCTTGAACGCTCGCTTAATGAATGCAAGGTCGGGCTTGAAATCAGCAAGACGCACATGAATTCCATATTTTCCACTGAACAATACGAACATACCAATCACGCTGGCAACAAACTGAGTTCCAATGGTCGCAACCGCAGCTCCTGTCACTCCCAACGCAGGAATAGGACCAAATCCAAAAATAAATAATGGATCAAGTAAGAAGTTCAGAAGAACAGTAGATGCGACAATTATGGTAGGGATACGCGTTTTCCCTACTCCGTTCATTACCGCCTGGAACATAGAAAAACCGAAAACAAAAATAAGTCCAACAAAGGCTACACGCATAAAGCCGAGCGCCTGGGAGAATACTTCATGCGCAACACCCATCAGATTTAAAATTCCTGGCGCAAGCACAAACCCTACGGCGCCCAACACTATCGCTACAATAACAATCATCAAGAGCGTCTGAGCGGTAACATGGTTGACCATTTTTTGATTCTTTGCGCCGATATATTGCGCAATCAATGTAGAACCAGCAACAGCAAAACCCGCACTAAGCGCAAATGTCAAAAACATGATCGGAAAACTGACCGAAACTGCAGCAACGGCATTTCCTCCCAGGCGTCCCACCCAAAAGGCATCAGTCAGGTTATACATGTTTTGCAGCAGATTGGTAAGAATGATCGGAATCGCTATAGCGACTAGGGATTTCAATATTGGTCCTTCTAATAATTTATTTTTGTGTGTGTTCATACAATTAAGGTTGCGATAGTATACTAAAAATCCAAAAACTTTAAAACCCGCTGAATGCGGGTTTTAAAGTTTAAAGAATTTCTATTATTTTTGTAATTCCAAGAATGTCTGAGGTCCGGCGATTCCATCAGCTTTAATTCCACGATCCTGCTGGAATTTAAAGATTGCAGATTGTGTCAATGGACCAAATATTCCGTCCACCGTAATCAGATTTCCGCGATCCTGAAGCAATCGCTGTATGATGCGAACGCGATCTCCGCGAGATCCCAGGGACAATGACTGAGAGCTGCTTGTAGAAACATCACCCAATGCACTGATGACTGATCGCGTTACAGGACCGACAATACCATCAGAGGCGATTCCTGCTCCTTCCTGGAATACCAGCAATGCCTTTTGTGTTCGCTCGCCAAACGTGCCGTCAACCGAAAGATTCGAGAACAAGAACGTATTTAAAAACTTCTGAAGCGCTGCGACTTCGGTATCAATGATGCCGCGTACCAATGTCTTTGATGAATTGCCTAATTCTGATCCAAATGACGATCCTTTTCCATCAGTCTGCACTGAGGTTGATGAATCGGTCTTGCCAACCTGTACCTGGCCTTTTGCTATTGAACCAATAAAGCCTCCGCTTGATCCTCGAGGACGGGAATCAGATGGCGGCGTA
>CAYRNU010000047.1:0-4754 GCA_964425795.1 uncultured Candidatus Saccharibacteria bacterium
GGATAAAGTCACAAAAATAACCACGGCTGTAACAAAGCAAAAGGTATCCGTAGTGGATACCTTTTGTGCTTAATTGATACTTCGGAACGAAAGCGGACACAGAGCCATAGTTATCGTTGGCATTCGACACATCGTTGGTGTTGAACTTGAGCTTGTCGTCATTGAAGTTGAAGATCGGAGACTTCGAGAAGTCGCCATCCGCATTCGGAGCTTTTACTATTTCCCCTCCATATCACAAACCACGAAGTATGATATCGCACATAAATCACGATTCTGTATTTAATCCAACAGCACAATTACTTGTCTGTCTTAGAAAATAGTAAGCAGTATCTCTAGAGCAACAACACTGTCACAGAAACCTTAATCTTTGTGATCCTGATTGCGATTTCTCATAGGAGAAAGAGTTCGGTGATAGTAATCCGTAAACTACTATGCACTAACCTATACTCAATTAATATTATAGCAAAAAATATAAAAAATTGCCTACGGCAATAAAAAAGAGGGTTTGCTTTCGCAAACCCTCTCAAGGATTCAAGGATCAAGAATTCAAAAGACTCAAGACCTCAAAGTTCAAACATCAATTCTGCGGAACGAATGCGGACACAGAGCCATAGCGAACGTTGGCATTCGACACAACGCTGGTGCCGAACTCGAGCCAGCCGCCACAGAAGCAGAAGAGCGGAGACTTCGAGAAGTCGCCATCCGCATCCGGAGCGAACTCATCACCTGCACAGTCGGTATCCAATTCTTCCCAGCGAACGTAGCGTTCGGGGTGAACCAGAGCCATACAGCCGATAGCGAATGCACCTAAGCCGAATTCGTTGCTTGCGAAGGTTTCCCTTGCTCTGCGAACGGACTTGCCACGGTGACGCATACCGTACTGTACTGCGATAATCAGGATGTCGCCTTGTTGTTCGGCTTCCAGGTGTTCCAGGAAGTCAACGGTGCGTGCATGCTGACGCAGTTTGCTTGGTACGATTTCACCGTTGCGGTAGTTATAGAAACTACGACCATCGGCTAATTTCGTGTGTACCAATTTCACTGCTTCGCAATACTGCTCGGCTTTGTCGGTGATTGCAGGAAACTGCTTTGTGGCAACCACGGATACTTTCGGGATAGCGAACCATCCTTCAGAACCTTCAGGAAGCGTAGGCAGGTTTTTGGCAAACTCCAATGCCTGTGTCGGATCAAGTCCGAACATGGTGGCAATGGTGTTCACCTGTTCTGCAATCGGTTTCGGACCTTTGTACTCTTTGGGGTAGGTGTAGTTTGAGGACACCACCTCACTTTCGTACTGGTTTGTAGACGAATGCTTTTGAATCAGCTCGCCAAGCTCTTTCCAGAACTCACGGCTTTCGTTTAGGCGTTGTGCGGAACCATCGGCTCCGTCTGTCAGTTGTTGTTTGTTGTACACAGCACGCCATTTTGCTGTGGCATCAAGACCCTTCGGGTCATCTGACGTGATCAACTTTTTTGTCGTCATCATCTTTTCCTTGATTTAAAAGAACACTAAGGACCGCTTAGTCGGTTGCTAGATCATCTAGCTACGACCTACTATAGCATATTTAGTCTATTTAGTCAATATCTATTCCATATCTATGTAATCCCTAAAATAAAGCGTATCGTCCTTACTTCCACCAAGGAATGAAATGAGCCATGTAGATTCTTTCGAGTGCTTGTCCATCGTTGAATTTATAAGCAATGAGAAAGCGTCAGCAAGGTCATCGTGCTTTTCAACACCAAATCCTACAAGTTGTTCGATGAGTCGTTCGCATCCTTGTCTTGGAAATTTAATCTTTGCTGACTTAATTGCAGTTGATGTTAGTGCTAGACGTGTTCGTTTATCTCCCTTGGGCTTGATCGCTGTTGCCTTAACACCTTGATGTTCAAGCATTTGTGGTAGTGCTTCCTGATACGCTACGCTTTCCACAAACAGTTCATCGGTACTTTTTATGAGCATGGTGCTACGAATATCTTTCATGAGATCTACCTGTGCAGGAAAGTTAAGTTTCTTCGCAATAGGGTTTGGCAATATGTATATTCGCATTTTCTCACGGCGTGAATATATATGAGCAAATACAACAGCAGTATCATCGGCAGTTTCTGAAGCTGAAATAGCAAGATCGACACCTGCATAAGTGCCTCGATACCCTCGGTGTTTTTCGCCTGGCAACTCGTCATAATAATTGATCCATTCAGGATAAATAACCTGATCATCATCAGGAATAATACGCAATAGATATTCTCGTTGCCACGATACATCACTCGCAACTTTTAACTTTTCGTCTTCAATCTCTTTCTCGCTTCTATACTTTCCAGACCATAGACACTTATTGTTTCTATCAAGTAAAGGATACTCGCTAAAAGTTCCTTTGGCTTTACCTTTTGAAATCTCGTCTTTTATACGCATTAAGAGCGAATCTTCATGCAAGAGGTTACCAACAATGATCAGTCTCGTATTTTTATCTCCTGCAGGGATTACTTCACCACGAAGCCAGTTATATGTTTTATCTCGACCCTCACGAGTTTTTGTAGATTGCACATCTTCAACGTCATCACAGATTATGAGATCGGGACGGTGTTCATTGTGGCGGATTCCACGAATACTTTGTTCAGATGATGCGACAGTGATCCTTGCTCCGTGCTTCTTAAATACGAGAGAGAATGAACCCCATTCATCGCTTTCTTCCTGAAATGGTCCAAGATCTTTTTTCAAAACATCGTTACCTTCAAGCTCGGTACGGATATTCATCATGTGTTGTTTTGACTGTGCTCGTGTTTGGCAAAAGATGATACAAAATTTCTTTTGCTGTTTTCCAAGGATTGCCCAGATCGGGTATGCGGTCGTTACCATGGTTGATTTACCTGATCCGCGAAATGCAACGATATAAAGATTCTCAACAGTACTTTTTTCAAGATTGTTGATGATCTCTTTTTGAAAGTCTGCTGTTTCGTATTTCACATAATGGGCATAGTAGAAGTGGAAGAAATACAGAAAACTGTCTTTTGTAATTGATGTTCGCACCGAACGATCTTTTAACATGGTATTTACCAGTGCGTTTGGAATGATTTTAGTCATGGCTTTTAGATTTATTAATGTTTTTAATTGATTTCGACTTGGTAATCTTTGCGAGCTTTAATGCTTGTTTTACGATTTTTGCTTGCGAAGGTGTTAGCTCCTCGTTATCCTCTTTGGTGGTGATTTCGAGTTTGTTCTTGTAGTTATCGTTTCTATGACGAAGCCAAAAGCTGATCGCGGGGTAGTTTTTCTCCTTGATAAGCGTGAGCAACTGACTTTCACTCATATCGTTTACAAGAGCGACACCTTCAGAAAGTGCGGTATCCATTTTCTTGAGAAATTCCTTATCGTCTTTTCGCCAACGATAAACACTATTGCGAGATAGTCCTGTTTTCTCACAAGCGACCTGAACGATCGGTACCTTTCGCAGTTCATCAAGAAACTGATCTTGAAATTTATTCTTTTTCATAGAAGTTCTTGATTACTTGCGCTTTGCGACCAGTTAATTTTTCATATCTGCGAATTGCTAAATCACAAAAGACAGGCTCAATCTCAAGAGAGTAGACCTTGCGATCCAGTTGTTCTGCACAGATCATCGTGCTTGCAGAACCTGAAAAGGCATCGAAGATTATGTCTCCGGGCTTTGTGCAACGCATGATGAATTTATGGTGAAGTTCAGGGTTCTTGCTTGTAGGATGTTCCATCTGGTTTGACGGTAGTCGTTTAGTTGCCCAAATGTTTGAGATGTCATCAAGTAGTTGATTACCTGTGGTGCAATCCTTGTTTTGTATCTCATTAAGATTTTTTACGAGATCCGACAAATACGGTGATCCTTTTGTTCCATACACGCAATACTCCGCACACTTGTTAAATGCGACGGTAGGTATAGGCGATGAATTGTTCTTGATCCAAATGTTCAATCTGCGATTTTTTACACCTAGCTCCATGTATAAGGTTTGAAAAACCCAGACCCACGCTTCATCACACCAAAATGCGACATGTGTGTCTTTGGTAGATATTGCAAGTGATGATTTTAGAACTTGGCGAATAAATTCCTTGTATGCTTCTGGCGATTGATTGTCATTGAATGAACCCCCGTAGTTTGATTTATTGCCCACGCCTTTGTCATATGAAAGCCCGATATTGAAAGGTGGGTCACTGTAGATAGCAGTAGCTCTATCATCACCGAATAGTTTTTTAACCGCAGTGATATTAGTGGAGCTTGAGCAAAGCAACTTATGATTACCCATGATAATAAGATCACCCAACTTTGTTTGAGGTGTTTTAATTTTCTTAAGTTCCTTGTCTATATCAAACCTGTCGTCTTTAGTGTCTTTTTCTTCGTCCCAAAACTTCACTAATTCTTTTTCATCGAATCCTGCAAATTGGAGCAGTTCCAGATCAAAGGATTTCAATTTCTCGAAATCCCATTCGCCGTCATTGATATTGCTTTCGATACCGATCCTTCGTCGTTCTGCATTACTTAGTTTACGACTAGGAATCATCACATCTACGGTATTAATACCAAGTTCCATGAGTGCAGTCTTTCGTTGATTGCCTGACAAAATTGTATTGTCAGTATCTATTACGATTACACTATGGAAGCCGTTTTGCGTGATCTTTTCTTTTAATTTATCTAACGCTTGTTTTGAGATTTTTCTTGGGTTTTCTTGCCAAGGGAGTAGGTCTTTGACCTCTCGAACTCCTGTAGTCCATGAAAGTTTTTTCATAGCAT
>CAYRNU010000048.1:0-4546 GCA_964425795.1 uncultured Candidatus Saccharibacteria bacterium
GATGCGCAACCGGCTCGACTGCGCGTGCAGGCCGGAAGCGGCAATACCGATACTGACAATCCCTGTTGTAATGCCAGAAGGACACTCCGCCGTGATGCGCGTATTCCCGCCTCATCGCCATCAAGCGCCAATATCAGGTTGTCGGCAAATCGCTTGATCAAATTACAATGTTCAGCAGAGAGTCCTGTACCTGATAGTGCTACGGTATTAGTAGTTCCGGCTTGATGTGCCAGTACAACATCAAACTGCCCTTCAACCATCAAACAACTGTTGGTATCTCGAATCGCTCGTTTTGCAACGTCAAAACCATACAGCATAGTGCCTTTGTGATACAACACCGTTTCAGGACTGTTCATGTACTTTGCAGTTTCAATATCGCCCTTTCGCGGATCAAATATGCGCCCCGAAAATCCAACAATGCGCCCCTGACTGTCAGACAGCGGAAACATGATGCGATTCCTAAACCGATCGAATACGCGATTGTCCTTTTGTATTGCAAGACCGGTCGCCACCAATTCAGCATCAGTGATTCCAGATTCATGCAATCGGTCAGATAATCCTCGCCAATCATCGCGTGCGTAGCCAATGCGGAATTTGACAATAGTTTCCTTCGTCAAACCGCGCGACAGCAAATATTCAACAATTTCAGCATCCTTGCGGAGGTTCACCTCAAAGAATCGAGTCGCAAGATCAAGTGCCTTATACAAGCGATCATGCTTCCCTTTTTCCTGGACAGATCGAACGTCCAAGGTAACGCCGGCCCGCTCAGCGAGCAATTTCAATGCTCCTGAAAAATCTGTACTTTCAATATCCTCGACAAAAGTAAAGATGTCGCCGCCTTTTCCGCAGCCGAAGCAATGAAAGATATTTTTCTCGGGAACAACAAAGAATGACGGCGTCTTTTCGCTATGGAACGGACAGCATGCCCGATAATTCCTGCCTGACTTTTCGAGCCTGACATACGAACCCACGACATCGGTAATGCTTAAGCGTTCTTTGATGAGTGTCGTGTGATCGTTCTTCATAATAAGTAGTGGATGCTATTCTTCCTGCTTATCGTTCACAATGCCTGGAACGAAATCTTCAGTAAGTCCGGTTCCGGCTGGAATCAGGTTACCCAAGATAATGTTTTCCTTCAAACCGCGAAGGTTGTCATAGCCACCGCGAACTGCAGTGCTGATCAATACCTTGTTGGTGTTCTGGAATGATGCAGATGATAGCCATGATTCAGTAGTCAACGCAACCTGCGCAATACCCATGATCATAGTTTCAGCCTTTGCTTCCATTCCGTTTTCTGCTGCAATGCGGTCGTTTTCCTGTCGCAAGATGATGTTTTCTACAATGTCTCCCGTAGTGAATCGGCTGTCTCCCGGAGTGGTAATGCGTCGGCGTGAGAACATCTGACGCACGATGATTTCGATGTGCTTTTCAGAAATTGACGAGCTATGCAATTCGTACACTTTGTTAATTTCTGAAACGACATATTCCTGAGTACGCGCCTGCCCTGCAATCTTGTACAAATTAGACAACGAAGCAGAACCGTCGGTCATTAGATCTCCTTTCTTTACGCGTGCACCCTTTTGTACGGTGGTAACGCGCTTTGGATCAACAACAAACAATACGGTCTTTGACTTGGTTCCGGTTGAACCCATAACTTCGTAGTCGGCAAGAACTTCGATTACCTTGTGGTCTTCTTCCTTGCGGATGTCTGCAACAATACCGTCAACGGTAGAGATAATTGCATCAGCTTTTGGAGAACGCGCTTCAAAGATTTCTTCGACACGAGGAAGACCGGTCGTAATATCAAGTCCGGTAACACCTCCAGCGTGGAAGGTTCGCAGCGTCAGCTGTGTTCCCGGTTCACCGATCGCCTGAGCGGCAACAGTTCCTACGGCTTCACCGATTTTCACCAGGTGATTGCGTCCAAGATCAAGTCCATAACACTGTTGGCACAAACCGTGCAATGTCGCACAGGTTCGAGGCGAGCGAACCGCTACTTCTTTTACTCCTGCCTTTTCGATCATCGCCGCAATATCGCGAGATACTAATGTTCCCTTCTTTGCAATAATTTCGCCTGAAGCATCCTTTACTGATTCGGCAATGACGCGACCAAATAGTGCGCGAGAAATCGAACGAATAATGCCGTCGATATTTTCTTCGCGAACAACAATGTGTTCTTTTGTTCCACAGTCTTCTTCAGTAATTACCGTATCCTGAGCAACATCATGCAGACGTCGTGTTAGGTATCCGGCCTTTGCAGTGTTCAATGCGGTGTCTGTTAGACCCTTGCGAGCCGAGTGAGTGTTGATGAAGTATTCAAGCGGTGACAAACCTTCTTTGAATGATGAGATGATCGGGAAATCAATCGGTTTACCGATCGCGTCCACAATAACTCCCTTCATACCAGCAAGCTGGTTCAAGCTGCTGATATCTCCACGGGCTCCCGGAGTAACCATATCGTGAATTGATTCAGATTCGCCAAGGTGCTCACCCACAAGTTTTCCAACCTGGTTGGTTACGCCTTCCCATAGTTCGATAATCTTTCGATATCGTTCTTCATCTGAAATCAAACCATTGTGATATTGGTCGAAAATAGTTTCTTCTTTCTTTTTTGCTTCAGCAATCAATGCCTGTTTTCCTGCAGGAACCTTCGCGTCTGTGTAGCCGATAGTCACACCTGAAACGGTCGCATATTTGAAACCGAATGCCTTGATCTTATCGAGCACTGGAGGGGTCGCGTCAACGCCATAGGTATTGATCAATCGCATCACCAACGCGCTCAACTTTTTCTTGGTTAGATCTTCGTTCATGTATGGGAAGTCCTGAGGCAAGATGCTATTGAACAACAATCGTCCGACTGAAGATTCAAATGGCTTGCCACCAAACGCGTCATAGCGCTTGCTATCAGTTCCGACAACCTTAACACGAGCGCGGAAATCTACCGCTCCGAAGTCATACGCCATAATCGCTTCGTTCGGGCTGCTGTATACGCTTCCTTCTCCTTTTGCCCCTTCTACGATTTTGGTCATCCAGTAAGTACCCAACACCATATCCTGTGCAGGACTTACGATAGGATCCCCCGACTGCGGTCGCAATAGGTTTTTGTTTGACGCGATCAATTCGCGCGCTTCTGTCTGTGCTTCAGCTGACAATGGAACGTGAACGGCCATCTGGTCACCGTCAAAGTCGGCGTTAAACGCAGAACATACCAATGGATGCAATTTAATAGCCTTACCTTCGATCAATACCGGCTGGAATGCTTGGATTGACAAACGGTGCAAGGTAGGAGCACGGTTCAAAAGAACGTACTTGCCTTCGATTACTTCATCCAAGATTTCCCATACTTCTGGAGTTGCATCTTCAATAAGCTTTCCTGCTCCACGGATGTTGAATGCCAATTCACGCGCGATGATTTTTGAAATCACGAACGGACGGAACAATTCCAACGCCATGTGTTTTGGCAAACCACACTGGTTTAGTTTTAGGTTTGGACCCACAACGATCACTGATCGTCCCGAGTAGTCTACACGCTTACCCAGCAAGTTTTGACGGAACAATCCCTGCTTACCTTTCAAATTATCTGAAAGAGATTTTAGAGTTCGCTTTTGTGACTGTGACACTGCCTGAGAACCGCTGTGCTTGCGGATTGAGTTGTCGATCAATGAATCGATAGCTTCCTGCAAGATGCGCTTTTCGTTGCGCAAAATAACATCAGGCGCGCCGATTTCCTTCAGCTTCTTTAGGCGATTGTTGCGGTTGATTACGCGTCGGTACAGATCGTTAACATCTGATGTCGCATAACGACCTCCCTCCAATCCCACCATAGGGCGAAGTGCAGGAGGAATAACCGGAATGGTCTGCAAGAACATCCATTCAGGACGCAAGTTTGAATTCTTGAGCGAACGCACCAAAGACAAGCGCTTTTCGAGCTTTTCCTTGCTTGCTGATGCATCTTTCTTTTCCAAAGTCTTTTCGATCTTTGATTCCATTTCTTCAAGATTCAAACTCTTGAAGATATCGTAAATTGCTTCGGCTCCGATTGCAGCTTCGAACATGGTGCCGTATTTTCGTGAGAAGTTATGATACTCAACTTCAGAAAGGATTCGGTATTGCTTGATATCGGTAATTTCCTTCTTTGTTGCAGAAAACATTTCCTTCAAGCGCTCCTTGTCGGCTTCGGTTTCAAGAACCTTCATCTTGATCTTATATTCATTATTCAAATCACGAATGATTTTCTCGCGCTCTGCTTCGTCAACTGACATGATGATATAGCCTGCAAAGTAGATAACCTTTTCAAGATCAGTAATTGAAACTTCCAACAACAGCCCCATTCGTGATGGAATACCGCGCAAGAACCAGATATGCGCAACCGGAGATGCCAACTCAATATGTCCCATGCGTTCGCGTCGGACAATTGATCGGGTTACCTCAACGGCACACTTTTCACAAACGATATCCTTGTAGCGGATTCCTTTGTATTTTCCACAGTAACATTCGTAATCCTTTTCAGGACCGAAAATGCGCTCGTCAAACAAACCGCCGCGTT
>CAYRNU010000049.1:0-4522 GCA_964425795.1 uncultured Candidatus Saccharibacteria bacterium
AGTGCCGAACCACGCCCAAAAATTCTCACCCTCCGGTCTTAACCAGGACTTTCTTATTGTTGGTATCAAAGCAAATGCATCAATAGAAAGATTTATCACCAACGCAACTACAGCAGAATCAAAGATGATCCACAAAATAATACTTATGAATGCTCCAAACAAACACAACATATCTGTCCGATCTTTAGTGCTTCCCTCGCCATATTTAATTGACAGCAAGGCAATAATAAGCGGCCCCACAAATTCAACAATAGGGGCCCATATAGTATTTCGTGCTCCAGAAAAATAATAACTGACAGCCAAAACTAGTCCCATAAACGTCCATATCCACCAGGTCGCCCTATTGGGCCTAGATTCGCCACGCAGGATTGAACGTATATAGACCAAATACGCCACAAACGATACAATTCCCGCAGCAATTCCAAGAGCGTATTTAATATCGAATTCCATGAGCATTATTATATAACAAGCTAATACAATTACATTTTCCTACTGTCATACGCCCAGTGCAGTAATGCCTGTCGCTGACGAGAACGACAACTTTCGTCTCCTGCCCTACAATTGTTAACAATCTGCCCGACATGACGGCGCATGGCTTTCCAGCGCTTGATTTGACGAGCATCCTCTTTGGGAATACGGCGTCCCATGTAATAGCGGCAATACCACTGAAACCACCCTCGGGGATCATCAGCATATATCCATCCCTTGCGCTTCCAATAAGATAACGGAAGGCTCGCGTTTACTTTAAAGTAATTAAGATCAGCGATATGTTTGTATGTATCCGCTGGCGCAAATTTTGCTCGAGCAAACCAGTCCTTTGGAAATTCATCGGTGCAATCGCGCATATAGACTCCACCAAAAACACCCAAACCAAGCATTTCTTTTGGCGTAAGATCAGGCTTGAATTCAGAATCAAAATTCTTACCTATGGGTTCGACCATTTCGTAGCGATAACCCTTTTGCATCGTATCATTTACTATGATCTGTTTTGATTTCATAAATAATATATTACACGCGCTCACCTACCTGTTGGCGCCACATAGCATAGTACAAACCTTTCTTTTCTATAAGTTGATCATGAGTACCGGACTCGCTGACAATTCCCTTTTCCATTACAAAAATTGTATCAGCATGCATGATAGTAGAAAGCCGGTGCGCAATCAAAATCGTAAGATGCTCGCGGGCTTCTGCAAGGCTGCGGACAGTCTTGCTGATTTCTTCCTCGGTCAATGAATCAAGTGCGCTCGTTGCCTCATCAAACACCAAGATCGTCGGACGACGCAATAATGCGCGGGCAATGGAAAGGCGCTGTTTCTCCCCACCCGAGATCTTAACTCCCCCTTCGCCTATTACTGTATTGATTCCGTCAGATGCGCGGGCAAGCAAACTATGCGCCGAGCTTTTATTCAACACGTCCAGAATCTCTTCATCCGTAGCTGTAGGATTTACAAACAAAAGATTTTCCTTGATGGTTCCCGAAAAAAGTTGCGTATCCTGCGTCACGAATCCGATCTGCGAACGCAGCTCCATAAGATCAATATCTTTGCCACTAATACCGTTGTATTCAATGGTGCCCCGGCTCGGATGATACAAACCTACCAACAGCTTTACGAGACTTGTCTTACCGGATCCCGACGGACCAACAAAGGCAACAGTGTGACCTTTTTCAATATTGAACGAAATACCATCCACGGCTTGGTTCGGCGAGGTTGGGTACGCGAATGAAACATCCTTGAACTCGAGATTTTGAACGCGTCCTAAGGTCTGCGGGTTGGCAGGCTTTACCTCTGGCTCCATAGCTAGAATATCCTCGTACTTTTTCATGGAAACCTGCGCGTCACGGTAGCTGCTGATAACGGTTCCCAATTCCTGAAGCGGACCAAATATAAAGAATGAATAGATCCACAATGAAAAGAATTGTCCAAACGTAATTACCTGACGGAATACCAGAAATAACAGAAACAGCACGATCAATGTGCGCATCAAGTTGATGAGTGTTCCCTGCACAAAGCTGATACTGCGGACATAACGCAGTTTGCGCAATTCTAGCTGAAGAATCTTGTCAGTTGTTGCATTCAATCTCCCGATTTCCTGATCAACCAAACCCAGACTCTTTACCAGCTCGATGTTGCGCAATGATTCGGTAGTAGAACCTGCAAGCGCCGTGGTTTCGGCAACGATAAGTTTCTGGATATTCTTAACCTTTCTACTGAGCGCATAGCTAATGCCTCCTACAACAGGAACTGTAACGGCATACAAAACCGCAACGCCCCAGTACAGCGTAGCGGCATATATGGTAACAAAGACAAATCCGACCAAGGAAATCAGGCTGATATTGATCAGCAACGTAAGATACGTAACTGAATCCTGGCGCGCTTTTTGCAAGATTCCCAGAGTTTCACCGCTACGCTGGTCTTCAAATACTGAATACGGAAGTGCAAGCGAATGCTTTACCCCTTTTTGATACATATCTGCACCTACTCGCTGAGTAACCGTATTTAGGTAATAATCCTGGAAGTTTTTTGCAACACGCGACACGAACGCCACCCCTACGACCAGCAATAACAGTAATGACACTCCCCTAAAAAACTCATTCAAGGTAAATGCATTGAAATTCATTGCATAATTATCAATGATCTTTTGAAAAATCATCGGGTCAAGCAATGTAAATACCTGATTGATCGCAGCTAAAATAACCACCGCTACGCAGAGTTTCCAATAGTGTTTCAGAAATCCGTACAACGTCTGCATACAGCTTATTTATCCTGAGACATATCAAAGCCTCCCCAAACATTTGAAGTTCCGATCTCGAAATTCCCATTTGCCTTTATATAGAGGAACAATTGCATCTTGTATGCGGCAAGCCATTTGAGGATCGAATCCACCAGCCACGCTGCTTTTGTTTTTTCCCCTCCTTTGAACAAATTAATCGGCTTCTTGAATTCTTCATCAGTAAATTGATCCATAATCGCTAGGAATTCTGCCTGCTCTTGATCCATGGCCTGCGCAAAATTTTCAACCGTTGTTTTGGCTCCCCGTTCTACTGCAGGACCAAATACTGACATGTCATCAGTGAGGATCAGTTTTGCACCCGTGCTGGAAATATATGACAAATATTGCAGCAACTCCAAAACACTGCGCTGCTTTTCGCTTGGACGATAGTCTGCGCTTCCTTCGGGTATCTTTGCGGCCAAATGCTTCAGCACGGCAAATTCATGAATAACGGAATCAATAAATTCTTGTTTGGTATACATAGTCTTCCAGAATAGCACATCAGGCTAGTTATATGAATTAATGAATTGTAGCAAAGATCCCATCTACAACAAGATTAATATCAAAATCCTTTTGTTCAACCTCACAAGCTAATTTCTGGGGATCATCATAATTTCCGCACTGTACTGATCGCAAGCTGAATGTCAGAATAAATGTCTTTTCTCCCTGAGTATTAACATATGTGTACTGAGTATATGTGCTTCCTGCAGCCCCTTCGCTAATCTTTGTCATACAATACTCTGTACCTGAGAATACAACCCGCTCTGTTTTCCCACCACGTTCAATTTCTGAGCCCGCATTGGTACAGCTACTAACCGGATCGTTTGAGACGGTAATTGCTGGTGGCCAATCAACAGTATGAATATAGGTTGTATCTAAAGGTTCAGGATACGCAAACGTAACTCCAGATCCAATGTCAGTAGTTATCTTCCATCCTTCTGGCATTACTGGAGTAGTCTCTGTCTGCTGAACCTCTGAGGCGGTCTCAGAGATCGTATGCATTCTTTTGTTTTCAAACACTATAAAAGCTGCTGCGATTACCAATAATACGACTAAGGCAACGATCATGGTTCTGCTGTTTTTCATTCACATAGTTTACCATATTCTCATTAATTGACTTTTTCTATTTATATGTTTAAATACATTAAATTTAAAAAAATAATATATGGAATTTGTAGTTGTAACACTAAGTCTCATTTTTGTTGTTTCTCTGGGATTGCTAATCCAGGAACGCAAAAGGAATAACATCATTAAAAACATTTTAATTGAGAATAGTTGGCGCCGGGCTACTGTACTCGCAGAAAACCACTGGAAACTAGTCCTCCGGCAAGGCCTTGATCCTATTATACGATGGCACATCAAAAACATGTTTGGCCAGAATTTCACATCATTGATTGAAATGAAAAGCTGGGAAAACATTCTGAAATTACTGCACACAGTACATCAATTCAAGATGACTAATTCCCCTCTTGCCACGCTTCCCCTAGAAGAAATCTTGCAAAAAGAATTTGACAATGGAGTTACCCGAAATGCATTTATCAACGGCCCTGCCAGAGAAGTATGGGAGAAAAATGAAGGAGCAAAGCTCATTATGCTGTCACGGTTTATCGTAAAAGACTCCGATGGTGCATCTGTATTTCTTGATACCGCTCTTGGCATCAAACCTATGGAAGTTACCATTACGGGACTGATAGAATCCATCGATACTTACAAACTGATGGATCAGGCTAAGTCATTAAGCACAAAAGAA
>CAYRNU010000050.1:0-4306 GCA_964425795.1 uncultured Candidatus Saccharibacteria bacterium
AACGGCGGATACGGAAACTATATTACAATTCGCCACGATGACGGCACCATGAGTCGCTACGGACACGCTAGCAAGCTCTTGGTAAAGGCAGGCGATCGAGTATCGCAGGGAGACAACATTGCATTGTCGGGAAATACTGGACGATCAACCGGTCCCCACCTTCACTTCGAGATTCGCGACAGCAAGGGAAATCAACTGGAAAGCAATCCGTTCTATAAAAAATACAGAAACTACTAGTACAATTAAACCCCGCCCGACAAGGAGCGGGGTTTATTGACATGAAACATATGTGTGGTATTATGCAAAAAAACATGCATATGAGTCACAAACAAACAACGAACAGAAAAGGATTCCCTTTCTTCCTCATGCTTGGCGTATTGATGCTAGGCTTTATAGGCGGAATAGCCGTATCCAAGTATAAGAATCCCTGCCCTGCGAGTGCAGAGGCGTCATCTAGTCTTCCTTCAGAAGGACTTGCTCTTATGAAAGCATCTTCAGTGCATATTCCTGAAGCCATTGCACCATTTTTTGTGAAGCATGACGAAATAGCATCTGTTGATGCCTATCGTGATGATTATCAGAAAGGTACGGTAATTATTGAGGATGAAAGCGAAGAAGACTGGGGTGATTTCGATGACACCGCTGTAGACAGTATGCTTTTCGGTCAGGAAACCTACATTAGAAATGGTATTTTGTACCATGCTCCTCATTATTCGTATGAGGGATCTATAAAAAATGCAGAAACTGGAAAGAATACCGGTTTCACCTTTAAGACTATTGAATAGTCGCACAGTGTTTTTTAATTGGTTTCTGAAAAGCTAGGCGTTACGTCTAGCTTTTTTGTTGCGCGGATAATATTTGACATAATCATATATATGTAGTAATATTTTGTTAAAATACTCTAACAAATGAAAAACCACACAATTGCTGATCGTGGGACTGTGAGTCTCGCGTTCTGCGCTCCTATCGTTTTGTGCATCATTGCGATGATTAGTTTCATTGCGGGATGTAATCCAAAAAATTCCGCAAAGGAATTTACTCGTGCGTCAGGAACGTATTCTGATTGCAGTGTTAACTTTGATCTTAACAAAGTATGTCATTCTTATTCTGCTCAAAAACAAGATAAACAGCAGATAAGCCAAAAGCCGTATGATACGGTGTTTAAGGGAAAACATAATGACGTACAGGTGTTTGTTGCTGATCTGCATGAGGATGTGCGGGAAGCAGTAGTGATACAGCAAAATGATATTTCGGAAGTTGTTTCGGACACTGTTCCTGCTTATGACGACATACGACCTATGATTGATGACACCGAAGTGTTTATTGCGGTTAGTGATGATAATAACACCGCGAATCAGCTAACCGTTATGGATAAGCTAGGCATTACCATCGCAGATCAGAAGGTTACTGAAAAAGACATCAATGCAATCGTTCTTGAGTTGTATGATTTGGACGCCAACGTTGATTTTCTTCTCACTAGACAAAAGAAATTGAAAAAGAAAATTAATAAGTTGCAGAACAGAAAAAACAAAAAAGGTCTGCCTCAATTGGAAATCGAATTGGCTGCAATTGAAGAAGAGCTGGCTTTTTTCCAGCCGATGCTAAATGAAAGCCTGGAAAAACTGTCCGGCATTCAGGTTGTTAAAGAAGATGAAACTCTTACCGCGTTCCATATTGATCGCATCAAGGCAGATCTTCAAAAAAGTAAATGATTTTTATGTGAGTGTTTTGAAAAATCCGTACGTAGCTGTACGGATTTTTTTATTTAGATCCATGGCAGGTTTTGCCGGTATTGCAATGCTTCCAAGACGTGCGATTCATGTATGGCATCCGATTGATCAAGATCTGCAATAGTGCGAGCAAGCTTTAAAATACGATGATAGGCTCGCGGAGAGAGATTCATTTTCTCTGCGCTTTGTTCCAATACTGCTTTTGTTGTTGATGATAACTCTAGCGCATTCATTTCGTGAATATCCATGTCACTGTTGGTGATTGCGCGGCTGCCAAGCGATGCAAAACGATCGCGCTGGCGTTTGCGCGCCTCGTATACTCGATTTCGTATAGTCTCAGTGGATTCTCCAGCCGTTTCACTTCCTAGGGTTTGGTAGTTAACATGTTCAACGGGTAACCAAATATCAATACGATCCATAATAGGTCCCGATAGTTTTTTCTTGTACCGTTCTTTTTCTGCGTGCGATGCTTTGCTGTCGGGTGGATTCATTGCGGCGATCAACATAAAATTTGTCGGGAAGGTTGCGCGTGACTGAGCCCGCACAATGTAAACTAGTCGGTCTTCGATGGGTTGGCGCAATGATTCAATAACGCGCTTATCAAATTCTGGGAATTCATCTAGGAACAGGACACCGTGGTGTGCTAGCGTTACCTCACCGGGACGCACATGCGCCCCGCCGCCAATAATAGCGACATGACTAGCTGTGTGATGCGGCGCACGAAACGGAGGCGCTACCAACAGTGTTTCATCGCCTAATATTCCTGCGATTGAATGGATGCCGGTAACTTCCAGTGACTGATCGCGTGTAAGCGCTGGCAATATTCCGGTCAGCGCTCGAGCAAGTGTAGTTTTTCCGGTGCCTGGCGGTCCGTATAAAATAACGTTATGCCCTCCTGCAGCTGCAATTTCCAATCCCCGCTTGCCGAGTTCCTGGCCCTTTATGTCTTTGAAATCGGGAACAAAATTTGCAGATGATTGTGATTCGTGGATGTTTGTATTTTCTGCAGGAATAATAAGCGAATTACCGGTAATGTGTTCGACAACTTCACGCAATGTTGATACGGGATATACGGTAATACCCTCAATCAATGTCGCCTCGCGCTTGTTTTGTTTGGGAACAAATACTGATTTGAATCCCTTATCGACAGCAGCCTGAACCAGCGGAAGCGTTCCGCGAATGGGCTGCACTTCCCCGTTCAGCGCCAATTCTCCTAGAAATAATGTGTTGTCAGTATGGGCGTCTATTGCTTCTGCAGATAACAAATACCCGATCGCCATAGCGACATCAAAATACGAGCCTTCTTTTCTCAATTCCGCAGGAGACAATGCAATAACAATTTTATGGTTTTCGCTTTTTGGGGATTTGAATCCAGAATTTTTAATTGCCGAACTGATGCGGTCCTTCGCTTCATCAACCGCTTTTGATGCAAGTCCGACTACAGAAAAACTGTGCAGTCCCCGACTGATATCAGTTTCAATTGCGACAATATGACCGCTTAGTGCATGGGGTTGTGCAGAGAACACGCGGGAAAAACGCATATGCGAAACAGTATAACAAAAACACCGCATATGGTTGCGGTGTTTTTGTGTGGAGAAATATTATTCTTCGATAATTTTCTCGTGCATGTGTGCCTTGCACGTGCGTGCTGACGGATTTGCTTCCAGACGATCTTCCTCGATCTTGTCTCCGGAAATCTCGCAGATGCCATATGTTCCGTCTTCAATTTTTTTCAATGCGCGAAGGATGTCGCTGTATTGTTTTTCTAGTTCGGTAAGTGCTCCTACTCGATCTTCAAACGCTTCAACGTGTGTTGCTTGATCCAGGAAGTCGGCTTCGTTGCCGTCTTGTTCCATTGGGGTTGCAACCCAGTCGCCGTCATTGTTGACACGGTGTCCAAGAACACCCAACTTGTCTTCAAGCGACATTTTCTCCCCTTCTAGTAAAACCTGAAAATGTTTCAGTTTTTCTTTTGTCATGGCGTCATCATAGCATGGGGCATATAAAAAGCAATTCCCGATTATGACCCTTGTGGGTAACGCTAGATCAGCAATTGGGCATTGGCCATGCGGAATAGTATTTCCCGCAAGACTGATTCGCTGGTAGTAAATAGGATCGTTTTTTCGTTCAGGAAGGTATACATCAGCACCATGTCGCCTTCTTCATAGGTCGGCTTGGGTTCGGTGGTTTTGACTTCAGAGTTAGTCGCGTCAAGTTCTACTGTTTCTGTAGGAATGGCGTCAGGTGTTGTTTCCGTTGTTTGTGATATCTCCGCATTGTCTATTTCCATTGTTGGTTCTTCTGTAATGACTGTTGGTGATATGTCTGTCGTTGGAACAGTTTCTTCGACAGAGGTTATTTCTTGTAACGGTATTTCAGTCTCCTCAAATATTAACGGCTGTTCAGCGTGGTAGACTACCGCGCGCACGGCGTGATTGGCTATGACTCGATCTTCAAAAGTGCTTTTATTGAGATTGCCCTGTAATTCCTGTGGCAAGTTGAATAGAAATCCCAAATGATCAACCATGAGTGGTTCCCATGCGCGAACTCCCGCAAATGCGTCATCATAATCGGTG
>CAYRNU010000051.1:0-4053 GCA_964425795.1 uncultured Candidatus Saccharibacteria bacterium
TATTTTATTGCAGATTCGTGGGCTATGGTGTCGATGCCGAGTGCGAGCCCTGAGACAATGACGATAGGATAGCCGGAGAGTCCGCGGATCAGGCTTTCGCAGACATCCTGGCCATAGCCGGTGAATTTTCGCGATCCGATGACGGTAAGGTAATAGTGGGTGCTTGGATCAGGTAATGCACCTCGGACATACAGCTGTCTTGGCGGTTGCGGAATTTCTTGCAGCATTTTTGGAATGCGCGATGGGGAAGTGTCAGAGGACATGCGCACATTATAGCGTTACTGCTTTTTTTCTGTATACTTGTGGATATAGAAATGAACACCAATTAGCTATGCTCGATATCAAATTCATCAAGGAAAATACTGACATTCTAAAAGAAGCCGTCCGCAAAAAACGACTGACTATTAATATTGATCGCTTGATCGAGGTTGATAACCATCGTCTCCAATTGCTGTCGCTGATCGAATCGCTTCGTGCCGAACAAAATGCGGCAAATACTACTATTCAGTCGGCTGATCCTGCAACTCGCGAGCAGCTGATTGCGCAGATGAAGCAGTTAAAGGATGACTTGCGCGACAAGGAGGAAGAGCTGAAACCGATCATGCAGGAATGGCAGACCCTGATGTTGCAGGTGCCGAACGTACCTGACATTTCAGTTCCCGAAGGCGATGATGATAGCGGCAATGTTGAAGTCCGTTCATGGGGTGAACAGCATACGTTTGATTTTCCTGCAAAAAGCCACATTGAAATAATGGAGTCACTGAACATGGCTGATTTTGAAAAGGGAACTGAGGTTGCCGGATTCCGCGGATATTTTTTGAAGAATGGCGGAGCGGAATTGTCGTTTGCTATCTGGCAGTATGCGAAAGATTTCTGGATACAGCGCGGATTTGAATTTATGATCGTGCCTTCATTGGTGCGTCGCGAGACATTGCTCGGTAGTGGATATTTGCCTCAAGGAGAAGATGATTTGTACAAGACTCAGGATGATGAGTACCTTGCAGGAACAGGTGAGGTTGCAACTATGAGCTACTTTACGAACACGGTGATGGACAAAAAAGATCTTGCAAAAAAGGTATTGGCATTTTCTCCGTGTTTTCGTCGCGAAGCGGGAAGCCACGGCAAGGATGTAAAAGGTTTGATCCGTGTGCATGAATTTTTCAAGCTTGAGCAGGTTGTGTTGTGTGAAGCAAACCATGAAGAAAGCGTGAAATATCACGAAGAGATCAACGGTAACACTGAAGCATTTATTCAGACATTGGGTATTCCATATCATACCGTAGTCAACTGCGGAGGAGATTTGGGATTGGGACAGGTAAAAAAATATGACATCGAATTGTGGGTTCCGGGTGAGCAAAAATACCGAGAGATTTCTTCAGCGTCATACTTCCATGATTTTCAGACACGCCGACTAAATATCCGATATCGTGATGATGAAGGTAAAATGCGTTACGCGCACTCATTAAACTGTACTGCTATTCCGACACCACGCATTTTGGTATCACTGGTAGAAAATTATCAGCAGGCAGACGGAACGGTTAAAATTCCTGAAGTGTTGCGTCCATACATGGGCGGTAAGGAATTTATCGGTCGCTAATTACAATGCAACCACGAACGCCGATAACAACTCAGGCGCGGGCAAAAAATGCACAACGTCGTGCCGCTCTTCGTCGCGTTCGGTTGATTCGTATCGGATGTTTGGGATTGGGCGTGGGAATCGTTCTGGGATTATTTTTTCGCTTGCCTGTGTTTCGTATCACGACGATTAAAACTGAAGGCAATCAATTGATAAAGACGAATGAGCTCATCGATGTCGCCTGGGAGGAATTGGCCGGAGATCATATGTTGGTGATTCCAAATGATCATATTTTTTTTATGAATCGACGCGCGCTACACGACGTACTTTCTGATCAGTTTCCACGCATTAACGATCTGTCGATTGAGCGGGGAAACCTAAGGACGCTGGTGTTGGTAATCAAAGAGCGTCCACATGCATTTTTGTGGTGCGCAGACGGAGCCTTAATGCAATGCTATTTTGCTGACGATCACGGGTTATTGTTTGCAAAGGCGCCGTACTTCTCAGGAGCAGTGTTTTTGACTTTCAAGGGCGGTGATGTTCCTGCCGATAATCCCATCGATACACATATATTGAATGATGAAGACGAATTCGAGACATTGATCAAGTTTATTCACATATTCGATGATAACGGTTACCAGATTACTAGAGTAGGAATAGGGGCGCTCAAGGAATATACACTGTCGGTAAGTCATATAAATAATGTACGTACTCCCGAAGCTGACATTTTGGTAACTACGCGTATTGAACCCGAGACAGCATTGCGCAATATTAGCTTGGCAACGGGGACTGATCGGTTTAAGGAGCTGTTTCTTGCAAAACCAGCAAGTCTTGATTATATTGATGCCCGTCTAACAGAAAAGGTATTTTATAAATTTACGACGTCTGGTGCTCCAACTCCCGCAGTTGCAACGCCTGCGCATTAGTTCATGCCTGATTATTCATTCTGGAAAAAACTTCCAAGACCATTTTTTGTACTAGCTCCCATGGCTGATGTCACTGATGCTGCTTTTCGGCGTGTAATTGCCAAATATTCGCGCCATGGAGAGGTTGGCGGCGGGCCTGATATTTTTTGGACTGAATTCGTTTCTGCAGATGGATTGAATAGTCCTGGCCGCGAGGTTTTGCGTCGTGATTTGGAATATACGGAAGAACAGCGTCCTATTGTTGCCCAGTTGTTTACCAGCACGCCTGCCAATATGCATGCAGCAGTTCGCCTGGTGCGCGAACTGGGATTTGACGGTGTCGACATCAATATGGGATGTCCTGATCGTTCAATCGAAAAGCAGGGAGCAGGAGCTGCACATATAAAAAATCCTGAGCGCGCCCGCGAAGTCATTCGCGCAGCAATTGAAGCTGCTGACGGAATGCCGGTTTCGGTAAAGACTCGATTGGGCTACAACAAGAACGAATTTGAAACATGGATTCCTGAGATCCTGAAGGAAGATATTGCCGCACTGACTATTCACGGTCGTACACGAAAAGATCTCTCGCTGGTTCCTGCTCGATGGGACGATATTGGAAAAGTCGTTGCGATTGCAAAAAAGATAAATCCGAATGTTCTGGTAATCGGTAATGGCGATGCAAAGAATTTGGATGATGCGCACGAAAAAGTGAAGCAATCGGGAGTAGACGGCGTCATGCTAGGACGCGCAATATTCGGCAATCCATGGCTGTTTGACTCCAGTCATCCAAAAATAACCGTCGCTGAAAAACTGCGCGTTGCGTTGGAGCATACGAATTTATTTATGGAATTGCTGGGTGATATCAAAAACTTTGCCATTATGAAGAAGCATTTCAAAGCGTACGTGAACGGATTTGATGGGGCAAAGGAATTGCGCATCAATATGATGGAATCAAAATCAGTCGAGGAAATCGAGGGATATGTTCAGAAATTTTTGGAGACCGCATCTGACGAAACAAAAAATCAAGTGGTAGAATAAGTCTATGTTTAATTTTTTGTTCAAACCTAAAAAACAAACCGTTGGTCGCTTGGAGAAGGTAGATTTTCCTGAATTTGGAATCGTTGGGGTTGAAGCAAAGATCGATACCGGAGCATATCGATCAAGCATTCATGCCAATGATGTTCGAGAAGAAAATGGAACATTGCATTTTATGCTGCTTGATGAGCAGCATCCGCAGTTCAACCAGAAGCGCTATACCGCAGCTAGTTTTTCAAAAGTCTTGGTAAAAAGCAGTAATGGTGAATCATCGTTTCGCTATAAAATCAAAACGCCTGTTGTTATTCGTGGCAGGGAATTCGTGACTGATTTTACGCTGTCTGATCGAACGTCCATGCGTCGTCCGGTGCTCATTGGTCGCAAAGTATTGCGCCACAGATTTGTGGTGGATGTTTCAAATATATAAGGCTATACTATTCCCGTTATGAACATTGCTATCCTCTCAACCAATCCAGAATTGTATTCAACCCGTCGTCTGGTAGAAGCCGTACAAAAGCGCGGACATTCCGCAATCAT
>CAYRNU010000052.1:0-3769 GCA_964425795.1 uncultured Candidatus Saccharibacteria bacterium
GGTAATAGCCTCGTTGTGGGCTTCCAGTGATAATGCGAGCTTTGCGCTTAATTCAACTGCTGTATCTGGATTTTCCTTAACCAACTTTTCAGTTTCCGCAGCTACGCGTTTCGTGTGGCGTTTAATGCTTACAGAAATGCTTTCCTTTTTCTTTTCATCTAGTTTTCCTTGAGCTGCCAAGGTAACAGCTTCGTTGATACGGCGTTCGACGCGTTTTACTTCAAAATTTGCTCGATCTTCAGGGTTGGTTTTTACTGCTGCTTGGACGTTCTCAGTTGTTACTTTGACTGTATAGAGTTTGTCGCCGGGCAATGCGGCGTTTGATGCATAGGCAAGGCCGCTTCCGCTGGTAATCATTACCATCAGAAATACTGCGGTTACAGTAGCAAGGCGCTTTTGCCAGACACCAGCCATATATGGTGAGAGTATGAAATTAAGTTTCTTTGGCTGGTAGGTATGCATGTGTGAAGCCAGGCGCAGTCGAATATCAGCCCGCTCGGTGTCGGTCATTGAAAGAGTATGCAATTGTTCTTTTATATTTTTTAGAATTGGGTTCATACATTTTCTTTTGCTGATACTAATTCCTGGACTTGCTTGATGGCGCGGTGCAGGCGGACTGAAACGACATTCTCGCTAACGCTCATAATCTTTGCGATTTCAGAGACGGGAAGGTCTTCAACATATCGCAACATTAATGGTTCGCGATATTTCGGATCAAGGGTGTCTACAAGTTTCAAAACTTGGTCGACATCAAATTCCTGTCCGAATTGCTGAGGGACTTCCTCTCTGATATCCCCACCGTCTTCAAGGTAGGTATCAAGCGAGAGAGTAGTTTTTTTACGTGAAAGATCGACAATTAAATTACGTGCAACTCGATACAGAAATGGGCGAATCATGTCTACCGTTTTTCCATTTGCCAGATACTCCCAGGTTTTGGTAAACGTATCCTGGGTGATATCTAATGCAATGTCACGGTTTCTTGTCTTTGTCAAACAGAACCGGAATATCGCATCGGAATAGGTTTCGTATATCTGTAAAAAGTCGTCCTGGCTGGATGTTTCTTTCACTTCTTTATGACGCTTGGGGTCGGTCATGTCTTACAGTATACGCGATCGTCTTGTAAATGCGAGGGGTATGATACAATAATCCCCATATGCAGCAATCTATTGTTATTGTGGGGGCAGGTTTTGCGGGGATTCGTACTGCTCTTGACTTGCAGAAAAAAAAGCGATGTGGTGCTATTCCGCGTGATACCCGCATCATCCTTATTTCTGACAAGGATTATTTCGAATACTATCCGGCAATGTATCGCGTAGCGACTGGATCTTCACCGCTGGTGGCTACGTTCCCGCTGCGCGATATTTTCCGAACGGATGATGTCGAAGTGATAAGCGATGCTGTTGTTTCGATCAATCTTGAAACACGCACTGTTGTGGGCGCGTCAGGAAGCGCGTATCACGCAGATAGTCTGGTACTGGCATTAGGTAGTCAGAATAATTTTTTTAATATCGAAGGATTGGAAGAAATATCATTTAATTTCCGATCGGTTCATCAGGCTGTGCATTTAAAGAATCGTATTGATAATCTGTTCCAAAAACACGCGCAAGCCGAAATAACAGAACAATTGCTGGCACTTCATTTTGTAGTCGTTGGCGGGGGAGCGTCTGGTGTAGAGCTTGCAGGAGAGTTATCGGTATATGCGCAGTGTGTTGCAAAAAAATACGGTATTACGCAGTCCTTAGTTACAATCGATCTTATTGAAACCGGTCCACGTATTTTGGGACAGTTCTCTGAAACAGTTTCAAAAAAAGTAACCGCTCGATTGCGTAAATTGGGCGTGCATGTTCTTGCAAATAGGACCTTGATAAAAGGTGATTCATGGACGGTGTTCCTTTCTGATATGAAACTAGGGGCTAAGACCATTATTTGGACTGCCGGAGTAAAAACACATGATCTAGTTCAGAATTTGCCGAATGTCGAGTATTCAAAAAAGAAACGTATGGTGGTAAATCAATACTTGGAACTTGCAAATTATCCGAACGTATATGCGTTAGGTGATATTGCCGACACTCAGTTTGCGGGATTGGCACAAACTGCATTGCATGACGGGGGATTCGTAGCGCGTGTTATTGCAGCGCGTATGAAGAAAAAAATTCCTCGCGTGTATCGTCCAAAAGCCGTGGCACATGATGTTCCGGTGGGACCAGGATGGGGAGTATTCGTATTTGCCGGTATTCCAATATTTGGGCGAGTCGCATGGTGGATACGTCACATGATTGATATTATGTTTTTCGCTTCTATTCTTCCGTTGTCGTATATTTTTGGTGTTTTGTGTGATGCTTCAAAGAAAGGCGCTGAATATACATGCAACGAATAAAAACCCCGCATACACGGGTTTTTTTTATTGCTTGATCTTTTCCAGGATGGAAGGAATATTTTTGAAATCTTCCATCAGTACCGTTCGCATTGATCCGTTATATAGCGCAGCTGCCGGATGATAGAGGGGATAGAAGTTTTCGGTAGGTATTCCTGGAATTTTTTGCTTTAGTAGTTTGCCGTGGACTTCAGAAATCTTTGCTTCAGGGAAATAACGATGCAGAGCGTGGCGTCCTAAAAAGATAATCAGCTTTGGTTGTATAAAAGCCAATTCGTCAGTAAGCCACGGGAAGCATTCCTCGGCTTCGTGTTGTTCCGGATCGCGGTTTTCGGGTGGGCGGTATTTTACGGTGTTGGTTATATAAATGTCTTCGCGCTTCATTTTTATGGCATCCAGCATTTCAGCCAGGAATTTACCCGCAGCACCAATAAACGGACGCCCTTCCAGATCTTCCTTTTTACCGGGTGCTTCGCCGATGAATACGATGTCGGCATCAGGATTGCCGTCGCCGAATACTGGCTGAGTTGCCTCATATTTCAACTTGCATGTGTTTGATTTATGATGCTGCCTGTGGAGTTTTAACAATTCTTGAGCCTTGGTCATAAAAAACAGTATAACTGAAATAAAAATACCGACCACGTGACGTAGTCGGTACAATTTGTGTTGTCTTGCTATTGGTGATCGTGTTCTTCGATACCAAGCTGTTCGCGAATTTTCTTTCCTTCCTCAGCTTTCTTTAGGTGCTGGTCTTTTTGGTTCTTTTCAATTTTTCCTGAAGTTTTCCAGGCCAGTAATCCAAACAGTACAAGCGCAATAGCGGTAATGGTGAGATGTCCTGCTGTGGTGTGAAAAAAGAAATTCACTACGTCTTGCAAGGGTAGGTTTAACATCGATAGTTTCATATAGGTACATTTATAGTTTGATTAAATAGTAACATACAGTATGTACTTGTCAAGTACCTCAGAAAAACCAACTCTGGTACTATATTTCCATATGTTAAAGAACTTTCTATTGAAAAAATTGATCCAGTCAAAATTGAAGGGCTTGCCCCAGGAACAGCAGGATATGATCATGGCAGTGGTTATGGAAAACCCTGAACTGTTCAAGAAAATCTCTGACGAGGTAAAAGCCAAGACTAAAAACGGCATGAATGAACAGATGGCTATGATGGCGGTTATGCGCGAGCATCAGAGCGAATTGCAACAGATCCTCAGCTCTGAAATGAAATAAAAAAAGCCTCGCATGAAGCGGGGCTTTTCGATTGTAGATACTTTAGCTTCCTACTGAAGTTTTTTGTTTAGCTATTTTTGCGGCAAATTTATTTGCTACGATTACAATAGCGGTAACGAATAATGCGGTTATAGCTAAGTACAAACCGATTTCCTGATTGCT
>CAYRNU010000053.1:0-3687 GCA_964425795.1 uncultured Candidatus Saccharibacteria bacterium
CAGTATTCGGCAACGTAGGATCAAAAGCGGTGTTCCGTGTCAGTCCCGACGATGCAGAATTCTTGGTCCGCGATTTTGAACCGGTATTCAAATCACAGGATATTACGAAATTGGATAATCGAAACGCCTACGTCAAAATGCTGGTCAACGGCATTCCTGCTCGTCCTTTCAATCTGGTTACCGCCAGTTTTCCTGCGGGTAACAAGGATATCGTGCAGCCGCTCAAGGAATTGTCATTCATGAAATACGGACGCGATCGTAATGAAGTGGAATCTGAAATCATGGCCCGATATCACCGAGAATAGAATCATATCTATATGGCACAAGCAGAAACAATATCACTGGAAAACGCAAAACAAGACAAGCTCTTCTATGTCGTAGCAAACGTCGTTGTGTATCGCGCCGAAGATGGCCGATGTCTTATTCTTAAGCGTCATGAACGCGAAGTGGCTCATCCTAATAAATGGGCGGTTCCCGGTGGAAAGCTTGAGTGGAAGGATCTTGATATAAACCATCCTACCCGTATCAATGGCGACATTCTTGATTACCAGGATGCCATAGAAAAACTGCTCATACGCGAAACCAAGGAAGAATCAGGATTGGATATTGCTGATGATTTTAGGTACATAAACAGCGTTGCGTTCATACGGCCTGATGGCATTCCGGTCATTTTGGTAAAATTTGCTGCTCGGTATATGGGAGGTGATCTGGTTCTCGAAGAGGGCGGATTTACTGATGCTGCCTGGGTAAATGCGGCGGAGGTTGCGCACTATGAATGCATTGACGGCATTCCAGAGGAAATAGCTAAAACTATCGCCTTATTTCAAAGCTAACCTTGTAAAATAGGGCTTTTCTGCTAGTATTGTTATATTAGTTTCTAATATTGTTATATTTATGCATCCAAAAAAAGAACGAAGTTTTATTATCATCAAGCCGGACGGAGTGCAACGCTCTTTGGTAGGCGAAATTATCGGACGCTTTGAACGAACCGGATTGAAGATCGTCGGAATGCAGTTTGGCATGCTTGATGGCAAGAAGATCTGGGAACACTACGGCAAGGACGACGAATGGTTTTTGAAGAAGGGAACCAATATCGTAAACAACCGAAAGGAGGCAGGATTGTCTGTAGACAAGGATGCCCTTGAATACGGAAAAGACATTATCCGTGCTCTAGAAGAGTTCATGACTTCGGGACCTGTCGTTACTATGGTAGTCGAAGGAAACCAGGCTGTTGCCGTAGTTAAAAAGATTGTTGGAGAAACTGAACCTTCAGCTTCAGATGTAGGTACTATCCGCGGTGACCTTACTTTGGATTCATACGCACTTTCGGCAGTGGATGATCGCGCAGTACGCAACCTTATCCATTGTTCAGACCAGGTTTCAGAAGCAGAACGTGAAATCGCGCTATGGTTTGATCCTGCAAATCTAATCTCATACCGTCACATCAATGAAGCAATGATGTACGACGTAAATCTAGACGGAATCATGGAATAGTGTGGAAAACCACTCGATATAAAAAATGGTATACTCTACATAACAGTTTTTTAAAAAGGAAACTTTAACACCCATACATTTAGGGATTGTCGATTTGGGCGGGCCGTGGCACGTGCATTCATGAACCCACGTATGTTTTCAAAAGATTTTTCCTTTTTCGAAACTGTGCACGCGCACCCTGTCAAAAGCAGGGTGTTTGTGCGTATGATATACTTGTTTCAATGATCTACGATACTAAAAAATACGCAAGAAGCATTTTATTCGCTGCTGCATGGAGTATTTGGGGATTATTCCTGATGAATTTTGCAGCAATCAGATTCAATATTTATTACACATTGTCGTGGTTCGATACATTCGTACACTTTTGTGGGGGAATGGTAACTGCATTGGTGGTACTCGTTATACTGATGCGGCTCAAGATAAATGTTTATAAGAATCCAGTTCGTTTTTTTATTACGCTCATTGTATTGTCATTTTGTGTCGGCGTATTCTGGGAGCTTGTTGAATTTGTCGTCAATTACTACATTCCAACGTATAGTTTGGATTTTGTAGACATAACGACCGACCTTATCGCCGATACTGCAGGAGCAGCGGTTGTAACATTGGCATTATTCGTTCAGCAACAAAAACACATTCATGGAACCAAATAACAAGCCGACTATCACTTTTTACGGGGGAGCAGCAGGGTCAGTAACAGGAGCAAATTTCTTGTTTCAAGTCGAAGGTAAAAGAATTTTAGTGGATTGCGGAATGTTCCAGGGAATGCCCGAGGATACTCTCCGTAATTACGAGCCGTTTGCATACGATCCAAAATCTATCGATATGCTGATCGTGACACATGCCCATGCCGATCATATTGGACGCATACCAAAACTATTCCGTGATGGATTTACGGGTCCTGTGTATTCAACTATGCCTACGCGTGAATTGACTGCAGTCATGCTTCCTGACAGTATGCGCATTTTGGAGCAGTTTAGCGAAGAGCGCCAGATTGAACCTTTGTATGATGAGAATGATATCAATAAAGTCTTTGGCAATTGGAAGATTTTGCCATACCACGGAACGCTGGATATTATGCCGGGCGTTTCCTTTCTCCTTCGTGATGCAGGCCATATTTTGGGGTCAGCGATGGTGGAATTTACTGTTCATGGGAAAAAGATAGTATTTACGGGCGATCTAGGAAATTCTCCTGCGCCGTTGATTCGCGATACCGAGGATGTGCATAATATCGATTATTTGTTGATGGAATCAGTGTATGGCGACCGCAATCACACTCATGTTGAAACTCGCACGAGCGATTTGGAACAGATCATCGAAGATACTTTCCAGGCAGGCGGCACGTTGATGATCCCTGTATTTTCGGTAGAGCGCACGCAGGAGTTATTGTTTGAATTAAATAATCTTATCGAAGACGGGCGCGTGCCAAAGATGCCGGTGTTCGTGGATTCACCTCTGGCTATTGCAGTAACCGAAGTGTTCAAGAAAAGTCATGAATATTTCAATGACACCACAAAAGCCCGCATCGATACGGGCGACAATATATTTATGTTCCCGGGATTGACGCTGACTCCTACTCGAGAGGATTCAAAGGCGATTAATGAAGTAAAAGGCCCAAAAATCATTCTCGCTGGATCAGGAATGGCTCACGCTGGACGCATGACGCATCATTTGCGGCGTTATCTGTCTGATAACAAAAGCACCTTGTGTTTTGTAGGATATCAGGCTGTAGGAACATTAGGACGCGTCATTCAAGACGGCGCAAAGGATGTCATGATCATGCGCGAACATGTTTCTGTGAAAGCCCGCATTGCAACGATCACTGGATATTCAGGACATCGCGATTCTGATCATTTGGTTGAGTTTGTCAGCACCACGCGCGATACACTGAAACAAGTATTTTGCGTAATGGGCGAACGCAGCGCGGCGCTTCACTTGGTACAGCGCCTTCGTGACGCGTTGGGAGTAAAAGCGACCGCACCTGAACAGGGGACAACGGTTACGTTGGATTTGTAAACTCATGGTACACTGATCAGTAATTATGGCGAACGAGGATAAACATATTTTGCAGTTGCCGCTAAAGATCGGCATTGCGGGTGCATCTGAAACCGGCAGCTGTGGCATTGATGCGCTTGATCAGGCAAAGGAACTGGGTCGCATTATCGCTGAGCATAACTGTATTTTAACTACTGACGC
>CAYRNU010000054.1:0-3460 GCA_964425795.1 uncultured Candidatus Saccharibacteria bacterium
AACAGGTTTTGGATGGAATATTCCGACCTCAAGTGCAATGAATTTATTGTTGGCGCCGGTAAACAACAGCTGATCACCTTTTTTGACTGAACCATCGGTAACGCGAACGTAGACAATTACGCCCTTATGATTTGAGTATTCAAAGTCAAAGATAAGTCCACGAAAACTCCCTTCATCATTTTTTAGCAATGGCTGCGGAGAAGGAATGCGATCAATTACCGCCTGAAGGAGTTCCTCGACTCCTGCTCCGGTTTTTCCTGACACTTCCAAAATATCGTCAATATCACAATCAAGAAGAGCCGCTACTTCCAGTTTGATGTCATCAACGCGCGCTAACGGTGAATCAATCTTTGATAACACCGGAATAATAACCAGCCCAGATTCGCGAGCCATCGACAATGTGGTCAATGTCTGCGCCTGGACGCCCTGGGTAGCGTCTACGAGCAAAATAGAGCCTTCCACTGCCTTCAAAGCGCGTGATACTTCGTATGAAAAGTCGATGTGTCCCGGAGTGTCAATCAGGTTCAGCGAATATTTCGAACCCTGGTATTCGTAATTCATCGATACGGGCTGCATCTTGATTGTAATGCCGCGTTCTCGTTCCAATTCCATACCGTCCAATACCTGATCCCGCATCAAGCGAGGATCAATAGTCTTGGTAATCTCAAGCATTCGGTCAGCAAGGGTCGATTTTCCGTGGTCAATATGGGCGATGATCGAAAAGTTTCGAATAGTGTTCAATTGCATATACGTGCCCCTATACTAACAGAAAATGGACAAAAAGGAACTATTGGGTAAGGCTTTCAGGTGCAGGGGGCAGTGTTTTGCTCTTCCAGAATCGTTTGTGGATTATAGTCATAAAGGATAATATTTCCTCATTTTTCATTGCAAGAAGTAATCCTACGCCAAACAATATACCAACGATTCCCGAACAGAATCCTTGCAAGAAAATACCGTGAAATGTTTCTAGATTAAATACATTGTCAAAAACATTCAGCATTTGGTACGCAATAAAGCCCATCGATACCGATGCCAGCATACTTTGACGCAGCGTTCTGCCAACATGACTGGTTGCATGTTCATGCGCCAAATCGCGCTTGAAAAATCTCCATAGGATAAAATAATTGCACCATGCCCCGATCGAGTATGCCAATGGCAAGATAATAATTTCGGTACCTGGAATATTTTCGATGCGGAATAGTGATTCGAGGAAGTATCTGAATACTGAAACGTTTTGATATAATGCAAGCAATGCAAATGCCATAACTACCGTCAAAACGGTAGCGACAATATTGATCAGGAAAGGACGATAGGTTTTTCCGGCCGCATAGTACCCGCGAACAAGCAACAGGATCAGTCCCTGAGCCAATACCGATAATACAAACAATGCCAATGCCGCTGCTGTTAGGCGCGTATCAGACCAAGTAAAGTTCCCTGTTCCCAGGATAACGCGAACAATCTGAGCGCGAAGCACGATAAACATGACTACAACCGGCAGAGACCAGAATACGATCTGGCGAGCCGGACGCAGAACATGTTCGATAAAGGCGGCCATGTTCCTTGCGCTGAATGTTTCAACCAATACCGGAAAAGCGGCAGTAGAGTATGACACGCCGATGATAGCAAGCGGTACTGATTGCAATGCGAATGCGAAGTTGAATACCGAAATACTTCCTTCAGGCATGAAGGTGGCGATTCCTGTCAAAACCAACAGTGAAATTTTTGACAGCGACAACGCTAGTGTCCGCGGAACAGAAACTTTTATTACTTCCCTTACCACTTCTAAATGATTTTTAATGCGTATTTTTGGAAAAAAACCTTGCCTGACAATAACAGGAATTTGAATGGCGACATGCAGCAGTGCTCCTAAAACAACACCCCAGGCCAAACCATTGATTCCCAGTACCGGATACAGAAATAGGGCTCCTAGAATAATGCCTACGTTATAAACAATGGGAGAAAGCGCATAGATGAAGAATTTTCTAAACGCCTGTGTGACCGTTCCCAACAAGTTTGAAAGTCCGAGGAATAACGGAGACAACAGCATGATTCGACTTACATGTACCAATGAATCAAGCTCTGGGCCGGAAAATCCTGGAGCGGTAATGCGGGTTAGCCACGGCATCAATAGAAATGCAGATGCAGACAATATAATCATTGCCACCATAAAAACGCTGAACATCGAATCGAGGAATGATTTTGCATACTGTCCCTTCTCGTCCTTTTTCAATTCATTGACGAAAAAAGGAATAAGAATAGTAAACGAAATAAATGTTCCTACCAATGCAAAAATAATATCGGGAATGCGAAAAGCTGCATTATAGATATCCATCGTTGCGCTGGTCCCAAAAATATGCGCAAATATACGGTCGCGAAAAATCGCCAGGATTTGCGACGCAAGCGTAGTAATTCCCAGCAATAACGCAGCTTCGTCGATGCCGCGATACTCCTTGCTGAAAAACTTAAAGAAACGCTCGACCATATTATGCGACTACTATGTTAATGATCTTTCCAGGAACGTAAATAACTTTTCGTATTTCTCCACCAGCAAGCCAACGAACGATATCTACATGTTCCAGCGCTGTTTTCTTTACCAATTCTTCTGTTGCATCTGCTGGAATGGTAATAGTTCCGCGAACCTTGCCGTTGATCTGAACAGCCATAGTAATTGAATCTTCCTTTATTTTTACGGCGCTATGTTTTGGCCATCCTGCAAGATTGATGCTTTTTTTATTGCCAACAACCGTAGTCCATAATTCTTCGCTCATGTGCGGAGCAAATGGTGCAAGTAATTGCAGGAACATTCCGTAATCCTGTTTTGAAATCTGTTCTGCCTTTTCCATTTCATTTAAACAAATCATCATTGCTGAAACGGCAGTATTGAATCCAAAGTTTTGTATATCATCAGTAACCTTCTTGATGCATTTATGTAATGCTCGTTCCGCATCAGTATCAGTCTTCCCTTGTTTTATGACTTTTTCCTGCAATCGCCATACACGCTCCAGGAATCGTCGGCAGCCGATAATGTTGTCGATTGACCACGGCAAGGTTGCCTCGAACGGTCCCATAAACATTTCGTATAAACGCAAGGTATCAGCGCCGTAGGTTCCTACTACTTCGTCAGGATTGATTACATTACCCCAACGCTTACTCATCTTGCGGCCGTCTGCTGCCAAAATCATTCCTTGATTGCGTAGCGCCTTGAATGGTTCGGCAGTAGGAACCAATTTCATATCAAATAGGAATTTGTGCCAGAAACGAGAATACAATAAATGTCCTGTAGCATGCTCTGCGCCTCCGACATACATATCAACGTTTTTCCAATACTTTAAGGCTTTTTCCCCTGCAAACACTTTTTTATTCTGAGGATCCATATAGCGCAAGAAATACCAGCTAGAACCCGCCCAACCCGGCATAGTGTTGGTTTCGTACCCTTTCTTCATCCACGCAGCAACGCTGG
>CAYRNU010000055.1:0-3168 GCA_964425795.1 uncultured Candidatus Saccharibacteria bacterium
TAGCTATATGTTTCCATAATAACGGGACACCTAGAAATGGAATCAACACAATCAATAATCCGAAAATAAATAACAGACGTGGGTAGTTCATATAGAATTATATTACCACGATTTACCTTTCACCAAAACGACGAACTCACCGCGTTGACGATGTGCATCACGGGACAACTCTGCAAATACTTCCTGCGCACTCCCTGCAATAGTTTCTTCAAACATTTTTGTAATTTCACGTGCAATAATTACTGTACGATCAGCGGGCAAATGTTCCGCAAGGTATTCCATCGCCTTCATGATACGATGCGTAGATTCATAAAAAATCATGGTGCGCTCACTGCTGCATACCTCTTGCAGTGCAGTCTGTCGTCCTTTTTTATGAGGCAAAAAACCGATGAACGTGAATTCATGGACTGGAATTCCAGAAATAGAGATAGCAGCAGCAAGAGCGCTGGGACCAGGAACTGCCACTACCGAATGAACACCAAACCGTTCGCGAACATACGCAACTAACGTTTCGCCCGGATCGCTAATGCCAGGCGTGCCAGCGTCGGTAATCACAGCCAAATTCTTACCTTGTGCAATCATGTCGCCTATTGATTCATGCTTGCCTTCAGTATGAGCGTGATAGCTTTTTAGAGGCGTTGCTATTTGATAATGTTTCAGCAGCTTTCCGCCAACGCGCGTATCTTCAGAAAGCACCATATCCACCTCATTCAAAATACGAATTGCACGCAACGTCATATCTTCAAGATTTCCGATAGGTGTTGCCACAATGTATAGTTTTCCAGATTCGACAACCATATTTTTATGAACGTCGTATGACGACAGTGTGGGCAATCTTGTCATGCAAAGCCTGTCGTTTCTTTGTAAAGAAAATCATCAGAAAACCGATTCCTAAGATTATCGACGAAAGTATTTTTGAAAAATGACGAATAGTAGCCTTACCAAACGTTACGCGTCCACCGTCTTGAGAGCTCACTCGTATGCCGACTATTCGTTTGCCGATAGTCCCCTGATGCTTGGAACTTTCACATCCTGCAAAATAAAGCCACGCGGCAATCACCGCCAGACTATTACCCATAACCTCTGCTCCGCGAGCAACCCCAAATGCCGACACATACCCGAATCCGAATATAAATCCCAAAATCCATCCACAAGCGCTCAGCAATAAGCCATCAATCATGTATGCCACTAAACGATGCCCGAAATTAGCGTATTTCACTGCAGGATTTTCCATATACAGGCCAGTGTAGCAAAAAAGCCCCTGAATGAACATGGAGCTTTTTTGGTACATACTGTTGTTTGAGTATTAATCGTTATCAGCAATAGTTACTGTCAAATCTCGCAAGAGCGTAGCATTATAACGCGCATCGCTGCTGCTGACTGCATGCACAATAGTACCCTGATGAGCATATTCGACAGCGCTATCGTCAACAGCGGTTACGGTAACCGTCTGGGGTGTATTCCAATTCCCTGTCGTAAACGTCAAACTAGATGCACTGGTAGTTACCTGACTGTCATGATTAATATTGACCGTAACAGAGCTGCTCGGTGCCTGACTTAGCACCACTGTATAGGTATCAGTCGCACCGCCTTCGGTTATGTTCGTAGAATATGATGTTTCTTCAAGAACTGCTCCGTAAACCGTATATGTATCACTAATAAGCGGAGTGATTTCGGTTTCAAACGGCCAGAAATGGAATTTATATCCTGAACCTGCAATCATAGGCGTTATTCCTGAAAAAGCAGTCACGCCCGCACTCATTGACTTGGTTGTAGTACCCCACAACGAAGCACCGATAGGACCTTCGCTCACGCTCATATTAATGAGCGTCGAATGATCAAGCGTGTTTATATTGCCATACTGATCTTTTGCTCCGATACGGAATTGATTGGCGTATGCCGGCAATAATCCAGCACTAATAACTCCTGGCTGCTGTATAAAATACAGCTCGGCAGTTTCTGCAGGCTTCACAGTAAACATCGGGAATGCACTTGCGGGCTCACACGTACCGGTTCCAGATACCCGAATACAGAAATCCGTAAGATACCAAGTATCCGCCAATGTCGGAACAGTGATTCCGCTCGTTCCACCACCAGCACCATAATCAATAGTAATGCGATGACCGTTGTCTAATCTAATGATGGGTATTTCAATCGTCCTATCAACAATAGTAGGTTCAGTGCTGGGACCCAGAACAAATCCATCAATACGGTATGTGTTGAGCAAGGTCAACGGAACCTGAAGACCATAACTGAGCACTGCATTACGGGTTGAGGATGCTTCCGAGGTCAAATCAATATTCACATATGTCCAGGTATCTGCAGCAATTGCAGGCAATGGATATGAAACCGTAGTGCTATTGGCTGGAGCATTACTGCTTTCTGAAACGACTAATTGTACTGCTCCTAGCGATAACAAGCCGTTGCTGCGTATCCAAAATCCTGCGTTCGTATAATTAGACCAGTCCTGCGCAGAACCGTAGTTTTGATACATGCGCCCTGTGCCTAGCCCAAGAGTAACGTCCGCTCGAACGCTGGCTGCACCCTCTTGCTTTTCACTGGTATCTGAAGATACACCAATAAGAAGTGAATTATCACTCCAACCAGTAGCACTATCCATATTATTTTCAACTCGACCCAATATCCCGTCGTCAGTAGTTATCTCGATCTTGCCGCCAATGCCTGCAGCAACCTGAGGATCGGTCCAGCCGGCAGGAATAGGATAACGTATGAGACCATCGGTGATATCATCTTCTGCAGTATATTCCAAAGTAAGCGTGACGCCTGTATCACCAGCATACAAGGCGGTCATTATATTCGCTGTACCACTACCGTCTGCAGCGTGCGCGATTGGAGGAGAGGATAGTATTCCGATAATCACTAAAACTGAGAAAAATAATTTAGAAATACGTTGTACACTAAATATCATATGCATTATTCGATTAATGCAGACATACAAGTGCGCAACACCTAAAATAAATTGTAAATGTTATTTAAAAAATGGCAACGAAGAACAAAAAAACATTCTCTTAAGATAAAAAAGAGGTGGGTTTACATTTACCTTTTTTTGTGGTAAATCTTTCTTGTTGTCTGGTGCCCTCTGTACCGGGTTCGGTAATATCTGCTTTGCTTTTAAGTAAGTAGGTATTGCGCCACCGAACCCGGTAC
>CAYRNU010000056.1:0-3050 GCA_964425795.1 uncultured Candidatus Saccharibacteria bacterium
TTGGCAAAGTATTTGTCTCGTCGTCATATTGAAATTAAAAAAGTCAGGCATATTTTTATTACCGCACTGTATGCTGGAGTTCCTGCAATATTGGTTTTGTTGCAGCCTGACTTTGGAACAACAATAATCCTGTTTTCAATTTGGCTCGGCATGGTCCTGGTTGCAGGCATTTCATGGAAACACCTATTGTTGTTATTTGGTATGGGCGCTATTGCATTTGGAGGCTTGTGGATATTTGTGTTCCAGGATTACCAAAAAGATCGTGTTTTATCATTCTTGCACCCACTCTCTGACATTCGTGGTGCCGGGTACAACGCCTATCAGTCAATGGTAGCCGTGGGATCAGGCCAGCTGATCGGCAAGGGTTTTGGATACGGTACACAGTCACGTCTTAATTTTCTTCCCGAGTATGAAACGGACTTTATTTTTGCTGCGTTTGCAGAGGAGTGGGGTTTCTTTGGAAGCGTGCTATTATTTGCACTTTATGTCATGATCCTGTTGCGTATTATAAGAATCAGCATGCATGGAGCCAGCAATTTTAATGCGCTGTTCGGTGTCGGGTTCTTTGTGTTTTTGCTGAGTCATGTGATTATCAATATCGGTATGAATATCGGGGTAATGCCTGTAACAGGTATCACATTACCTTTTATTAGTTATGGTGGATCGCATTTGATCACTGAATTTTTTGCCATCGGCATTTTGATGGGGATGGAACGCGATATGCGCTCGTTTCATAAGGAAGATATGCAGCGCGAATTTATGGGGCTTGGTTCAAAAGTATAATGTTATGATTGTTGATGGAAAAAAAATCGCACAGGAATTGAATGCAGAACTGCAGCAAGGGTTTGCGCAGATTTCAGGTGCGCAATTGGCGCTGATTGCCGTTGATCCTGATGCGGTTACCTTGCGATTCATGCAGGCAAAAAAACGTCTTGCCGAATCATTAGGAGTTATTGTTATAGAAAAAATCTACTCGGCAACAGAGACTACCGAAAAGCAATTGCTGGATGATATGGTACTGCTGTCACACAGCGTTGACGGTATGGTGGTACAATTGCCATTGCCTGAGATCATTTCAACACAGCGCGTTTTGGATACAATTCCTGTGCGCTGCGATATTGATCTGCTTTCTCCTGAAACGTATGACGCATGGCGGCGCGGTTCGACATCAATTACTCCTCCTGTTGCCGCTGCGATTGTGCATGTTCTTGAATATTTCGGAATTGATTGTGCGGGAAAAAAGATAGCTGTTGTGGGGTATGGAAAATTGGTAGGGAAACCCACGAGCGATATGTTGGGTAGTATGGGTATAGAGCATGACGTGATTACGCTGGATACTGACGCACAAGTTCGAAATACCATACTCATGAATGCTGACATTATAATTAGCGGAGCCGGAGCTCCTTATTCAATAACACCTGACCAAGTGCACGAGGGCGTCATTATTATTGATGCTGGTACGAGCGAGTCAGGAGGTGTACTGGCTGGCGACGTGCATTCTGATGTTGCTGCCAAGGCATCGATAGCGGCTCTCGTTCCTGGCGGTGTTGGTCCTATTGCTATTTCAATGTTGTTCAAAAACCTTTTGCATGCTGCACGAAGCTAATCGACACATATTCCTATGGCTGCATTATCTGATTGATATCAATTCGACGATTGATTCGATTATTTTAGTATGTGCGAAATATTGTGATATTTTCGTTATTGCCGTGATCGCGCTCTATCTGCTTTTTCATCGCCATTACAAGCGGGGAACCCAGGCATCATTCCGTATTCATTTGAAAGAATTATTGCTAGTTTTTGGCACATCGACGGTTGCGTGGTTGTGCACATTACTCCTCAAGTATAATATCGAATCGCCTCGGCCATTTTTGACCTTGGGTATTCAGCCGCTATTTATCTATGGCGGGTTGGATAGTTTTCCTTCGGGTCATGCGGCTTTTTTTATGGCGATAGCTGTTGCATTATCGTATCATCATCGCCGTGCGGCGTGGTGTGCAGCTATTGCTGCCGTCTGTATCGGTCTTGCGCGCATAATTGCCGGAATTCATTTTCCGTTCGATATACTCGGGGGTTGGGTCCTAGGAGCCGGTTTGGCATGGCTTGTATACAGATTTTGGCTTTATTTTAGGGCGCGATTATACCGACAACAGAACACCCCGAACCACTAGTCAAGTTCTCTTTTGCCGATAAGGCGAGTACAATTGTCCGCATATGTGGAAATATAGAATAAGCGCAGTAGTCATTCTTATTATAGGAGCGTTGCTTGGCTGGTTAGTGTATAGCACTGAACAAAAACAGACAAAGCCTTTCGCCTTAGGATTGGATTTATCGGGAGGGGTATATTTAACTTATAATGCAGATATTAGTAACCTTGCTTCAGAAGATGTACGCAGCTCATTGGATGCGTTGCGTGATGTTATCGAACGTCGCATCAACTTGTTTGGCGTTTCAGAACCTAACGTTCAGGTAGAGCGTGCGGCTTTTGGGGAGGGAAATAATAACTATCGTTTGATTGTAGAGTTGCCTGGAGTAACTGACATCAGCAAGGCGGTTGCCATGATTGGACAAACGCCGTTACTGGAATTCAAGACGCAAAATCCAAATTATGAAGTGGATGAAAATGGAGTTCCTGTAGTTAAATTAAATTCGAGTTCGGTAAAAGACGGACAGCTTTCTATCGAAGCAATGGAGCCCTTTGTTGGTACTGAATTGACCGGACAATTCCTACAGCGGGCATCGGTTCAGTTTGATCCAACAAGTCGCCAGCCATTGATTGCGCTGCAATTCAATTCCGAGGGTTCTCAGTTGTTCGAAGAAATCACTCGCAATAATATCGGAAAACCTGTCGCCATCTATCTTGATGGTGCGCCTATTTCAGCGCCTACGGTGCAGGACACTATTACTGGAGGACAAGCGGTCATTACTGGAAATTTTACGCCTGAAGAAGCAAAAATACTGGTTGGACGCTTGAATTCAGGTGCGTTGCCAGTACCTATTGAATTGGAAGCAACTCAGACTATCGGTCCTTCACTCGGTGCAGGAGCGGT
>CAYRNU010000057.1:0-2373 GCA_964425795.1 uncultured Candidatus Saccharibacteria bacterium
GGCGGTGAGCCGTGTCGTGCGCGCGGAAAAGCGTTTTGTATTCGGCAATCATATAATCAGCAACGCCTCGGCGGTACGCTTCTTCCGCATTCACTTCGATAAACGGCATATCAAGATGGGCGCATACGCGCATAGCGTCTCGCCGCTCATCGCGCCAGGTGCACGGCGACCAATCAGGCTGCCAGGTTCGCAAAAATACGCCGAACACTTCATGTCCAGCGGCTTTCAGTTCTGCCAAAGCAACTGACGAATCGACTCCGCCGGACACTCCCACCATAATGCGCTTTCGAGACTGCATAGCCCGTATACTACTTCATCGCCATCAATTTTTCAAAAACTTCAAACGTGGTGCGTGCATCAGCCAATGCAGTATGAGCGCGAGTATTCGTAAGTCCGAAATATTCAGTCAATGCGCGCAGAGTGAATTTGTTGACATCTTCTGCATCTTTAAATTTTGAATACGCAATAGAAATGGTATCCATCTTTGCATAAAAGAACGGATCCTTGACTCCGGTTTCAGAAAAACCTTTCGCAAGAAACGACCAGTCAAAACTAATGTTCTGACCGACAATGACAGCATTCTGGCATTTTTCAGACAACACGGTAAGCGCATCTTTTAGGCTATGCGCAAAAAACCACGCAGCAGGATCATACCCGTTGACGCGTAATGCTTGAGGGTCGGCATCTTCGATGCGGACAGGCTGTATCTTCAGCTCGATCTCGTCCAAAATCTTGAATGTTCCATTATCCTGCTCTTTTACCAACAGACACCCGATCTCAATGATTTCGTGCTTCAGTACATCAGTTCCTGTCGTTTCAATATCCAAAAATGCCAATGTCTTATTTTTCATAGTTAATTCAAGTAGAGTTGTTTGTTTTTTATATGACCGTCAAATGTCGCAGCGTAGTGCACTATACCATCCTTATCATGAAGATAAAAGAGATAGTCCGTCTGAATGGGACGCACGGCAGCGGTTATCGAAGCAAGGCCGGGATTGCCTATCGGGCCAGGTGGCAGGCCTTTGTATTTGTAGGTGTTATATCGAGAATCATACTGCAAATCCCCTACGGTCAGATCACTACTACCTTTGCCAAGCAAATACCAGAACGGTGCGTCCACCTGCAGTGCCATTCCTTTCTGTATACGCTTCCATAAGATTCCTGAAATGGTTCGCTGTTCTGTTGGATCACCGAACGCCTCGCGCTCAATCAATGAAGCCATGGTTACAATTTCAACCAACGTATGCGGAGACGCTTTTAATTCATCGCTCAGATCTGCAATCTGATCATTGAAATTACGCTCTAATTTCTGCACGATTTCAACTTCGGTCACGCTGGGAAAAAAGAAATAGGTATCGGGAAACAAAAATCCTTCCTTTGGCGCTGCAAGCTTCAAGAAAACGTCCGAGTCAAATTCGGGCAACCCTGCGTCCATAATGCGCGCAATATCTTTTGCCGTAGAACCTTCAGGAATCGTAATGCGTATTTGAGATTCGCCATATCGTCCACTAGTCAACCGATGAGCAAGCTCCGTAACAGGCGCTGATTTTTCGAACAAATAGTCTCCCGATACAACACGACCGCCCTCAACAACAGTAATGTACAATTCCAACAATCGCGGCGAACGAACCAGATTGTGCTTTTTTAATTCATTCGTTGCCGTGCGGATACTACTCCCACGTGCGATCGTTACTGTCTGCGGAAATGAAGCTCGAGGCGTATCAACGGCAAGCATATACATCAACACTCCCACCCCGAGAGCGACACTACCTAATACACCTAACACAAAACGCCAAGCATGACGCTCCTTGCGCGCTATTGAATACACATAGGGCTGAATAGTAGGTTCTTCCATAGATTAGATAGGCAAGTTTGCTGGCGGTTCTGATTTCTTTGCTTCGATACGGCTGAATGTAGGCGTTTCTGAAACTCTGCCTGGGAAATGGAATAATGTTGCCAATTCTTCGGTAGTCAGGATCATCGGTATACGGCTTTTATCAGCAGTATACGGTTCATAAAAATACCCGCGCTCAACATATGCCTTGAACATATCCTCCTTTGCTGTTTCAACTTTTGATTTGAATGGGTCGTCCCATGGAAAATCAGTATCAGTATACCGAGCCACCTTGAATCCATTCAACGTATCGGAACCGAATTGTCGCAACAATCCGAGCGTAGCGACATTGCGCGAAGCATTAAATATTTCTGACTTTGCCAAATACACCGCGCGAATACCGACATCAAACGGTAATTTGCCAAGATTACGCTCGACTGACTCGATAACATTCTGCTCGCTTTTGGTAAGGCGCAAGGGATTGAATTCCTTGTCCTCTTTTTTCATCAGCTTTTCAATTAACGCCTTCCCTTCGGTTG
>CAYRNU010000057.1:2383-3046 GCA_964425795.1 uncultured Candidatus Saccharibacteria bacterium
AATCGGGTCTTTTTCGACTCATGCTTTCTTAAAATTATCTGCAACCACAATTGCTCGCCCGGGCGCATCGAACCGAGCTGCTCCAAAAGCGCTGTAATCGGATCGATCTTCTGCTCTTCATCCACCGAAGTCGATTTGTCCAGACCGTAATCGATATAGGTTTTTATAGGATACGCATCCTCCTTGGCAAGCTGAAATTCAGTAGCAAACATACTCCACTGATTGGTGCGGGTATATTTCTCCATATATTTGGTGTAATCCTCGACTAGAGTTATTTCAGCCTGCGGATATTGTGAATAGATCTGCGCTTCGATTATGGGTCGATAGATTTCCTGAGTGCGTATGAAAAAATAAATATTACCCTCGATTGATACGATTTCAAGTGAAAACCAATGAGGCACGCGACCCTGCCACCAGCGCTTATACCAATGACTCCATCCGTGCTGCCAGAGCGCTTCCAATACGATTTCCATTGCAGCAGGAGTCTTTGAAACTTCACGAGGTATCTTAATCTCCAGCAGTCGCCAGTTATCATGCATGCCTTTTATAAAATCGGCACGGACATACGATATCCATATGCGCCAAAAAACAACCGCCAAAATTACCGGAGCCCATATAAATGCAGTATCGAGTGCGAATTGTATGAATGCATCAAACATAGTT
>CAYRNU010000058.1:0-2945 GCA_964425795.1 uncultured Candidatus Saccharibacteria bacterium
ACTGGAAGCCCACAACGAAGCTATTACCGACGCACAAGGTCACCAGCAGGTAAACGGCGAACTTGATTCGATCATTGCCCAGGTAAATGAGGCTAAGGTTGAGGCTCAGAGCGAACAGGCACTAGCCACTGAGGCACTCGTAGCTGTTGGCGAAAATGCGATCAGCGAAGCTGATATCAATGCAAAAAAAATCCGCATTGAAGCCGAATACGCTACAGCATTCCCTCAAGAAACAACAATTATAGAAACGCTGGCTCCAGAAACGACATCAATGGTGACTCTTGACGCACAGCTTCCCCAAGGGTCTGCAGTGGCAAAAATGGCTATCATCATTTCACCTAAAGAATCGATTGATATGCTCCGCACCGAAGTCGAAACGCTATTGGCCGCCAAAGATTACACTAATGCATTCTTAAAACTCCAGGCTATTGAAGATCTATTAATGAAGATTGAGATAAAAACTGAAGTCGCAAAGAATATTGAAAACGTTTTAGGAGTGACCGCAGTACAGACAGTACCTGAAACTGAAACGCCTGCAAAGCAGCCAGCTATCGAACCAGCAGAAATAATTGTTCCCGCTCCTGAAGCTTCTGAAACAAAACCTACAGAGCCTGTAGTTCCAGCAACTACAACAATAACGGGGCAGGTAACTAATTCAATAAACCTTCAAATCAAACGATAAATTACTACATTAAAAAACACCATCATGTTGATGGTGTTTTTTAATGTAGTAATTCAATATCGTCGCGACTAAAATCTCTAATCTTATGTTGAGTACCTTTAATTTCATTATGTACCCTACTTCCGCGCATAGCCGCAATCAATCCCATCACCACAACAAGTACCAAACCTAGCAATCCGACAAGCCATGGAACTATCCCGCGCAAAGATACACTTTTAACAGCACTGGCTTCCTGACCATTCATAATAACGCGTGAAGCATCGGTAGATGCATCCAAACTAGAAGAGCTCTCCGATACCGCGTATGAGCCCATTTGTCGCTGCGGATATGAGGCAACCACTATGCCCGTCGGCGTCTGAAGCGTTACCGCTGAACGATCCGATACCATTAAATTATGCACCGAATATGGAATATGAGACGCTTGTCCGGCAAGTAGCACAGTATTTTTACCAAACCTAAAATTAGAGTCCTTGGTCATTAATTGCCAGCCTGATATATCAATATCCTTTGTATCGTTATTGAAAACAGTAATCAAACCATCACTACTGATAGTTTCAATCGCGATATTTCCCGCAAGCACAGAAAGCTTTTTAGTGACACGCAAAAAAGGCTCTTCATCAAAATAATTCTTATAGTATTCAAACACTATCGGATAATTGCCGGCGTGCTGATAGGTATATTCAAATCTCTTCAATTTTTCTATATTAAAGACCTTCCCATCCCCCATATTTAGAATGAACCTACCACTCATCAGCTCTTCCTTATCTCGCTTAAGCACTCCTTCAAAAATTGCAGGGCTATGCGCGGTAACCACCTCAGGAGTTTTCAGGGATAATGTATATACGGGATCTTTCTTCTTATTGTTGTTGTCTTCTTGCACTGCGCTGACTGATGATTCGTCAGTGGTATTGTTGTCCTCTTCTTCTGCTTCACTGTATTCATCCGGATCATCATCAATCTGAACTGACGATGTATTCGGCGGGAAGCCAGGACTTGGCATACGAGCGACCCAAGAACTGGCTACAAAATTAAGCGACGCTCCGTCTCCTGCGGCACCAAGCGCGGATGTGTAACTTGCGGAATCAACAACAGCAAGAGATGCATCTTTGAGTGCGATCGTTTCGCCAGTAGTATTGTTCAAAGAAAATGCGCTGTCAAAAACAATCCCGATGTCTGGAAAATCGGAAGTTACCACCGATGCATTGTCGGCAATGACCGCATATTGCCCAGGCGCAATTACAGAACCGCCGACTACAGCCGACAGTGTATGATTAACACTATTTTCAAATAATCTCCAACCGGCAAGGTCTACTGACTCGCTCCCGTCATTATGGACTTCTATCCATTCATGCGTTGCATCGCTACCTTCGGGATCGTAATAGATTTCACTAATAACCATTGCATGAACAGCGGCAGGTACACACAGGAACGCAAAACCATATATGGAGTAAATAAGGAACTTCTTCATGAAAGCTGTTATTCGAGCACGCGGCGCAAAATATCCTCGGGGACCTCCTTGGGCTTTGGTGGCATGTAATTCGCAGAAAGCTCAGCGGAACTAATGGGAGCTGAATCAACCTCTGAAACGGGCTGTGACTCAGAAGCAGAAATTACAGGGCTTTCAATTACCGGAACTGAGAAAGCATCTGGAATCTCGACAGAGCGCTCAACAGGCGCAACAATATTGGGCTGAGATACAGGCGGTGGTGTCACTTTTTTTAAAAGATCACGTAATGCTTGACGATGCTCCTGATTTGCCGCACGGTACAATTCTGGTTTCTTTTCTAGGGATTTTGCTTGTAATGATGCGGGTTCTGAAATAGCTACATGAGATTTGGCAGGAATTGGTGTTGAGACAGAGTGTGCAAGTCCCGCGCTTTTTTCCATATCCACAGAGGATTCAGTTTTTCGCTGAGCCGGAATATCGGTATCTATTTGATCAATCAGTGATTTTAAAGTATCAGACATTTTTGGTTCGGTAGAAGAGACAAGAGAAGGATTTTTTTTAACAACAGATGCTGGAATAGGACGAGGAGCGGGAGCTACTGCTGATAACACACTTTGAACTTTGGTTGCCGCTGGTTTTACTGCGGCAACTACAGGTGCAAAGACTTTTTTCAAATCAGGAACTGGTGCTGTATCGGCTTGGGTTTTTTCAGGTGCCTTATAATTGGGATTAAACGGAGCGCTCGCACCCATAGGCTTCTTATCCTTCATATCAGCTGCACTAACTGGAAATGGCGTAAACCATTCAGCGATGGTA
>CAYRNU010000059.1:0-2894 GCA_964425795.1 uncultured Candidatus Saccharibacteria bacterium
CATCAGACTCAAACTCGGGAAGATTTTGATCTCATTATTGCAGAAAGCATACAATCGCTATTTGCTAGAGGGTATTTCATTATTCCCTCAACTCCTGAAATAGAAAGGATCATTGATCGCCTTGAAGTGCTCACTCCACAGTGGTTTGCGCAACCACTGGAACATAAATTGCAATATGTTTTCTCTGAACAAACGGGTGGTTTTGAACCTCATCGCCCAAAAGAGGGTGCTGGTAGCAATGATACCCACAAGGAAACCTTTACGGTTACATATTCTCACGATTGGTTAGATGCTTTTCCTGTAAAATCTCAAAATCAGCTTGATAGAAACATTCTCATCTTAACCTATCAATATATAGGGCTGATGGAAGAAAGAGTCAGAATCTATGCAGCTGTTATGGAACAGGCAAGCGGAGTACCTGGTGTGTATGATGAAATTATGGACAACTACCACCGCGCGTCATATCGTTTGTTGGGATATGCTGCCACTGAGGAGTATATATTGAATGGCGAACATAATGACCGTGGTACTGGTACTATAATATCCTTTGAAACCGTAGCTGGGCACCAGAACATTTTTACCCCTGAACAAAGGGCAAATAAGCTTTGGCAGGATATCCAGTTCAAGCGCGGTAGTATGGTATGTTTTTCCGGACTAGTTTTGCAAAAGAATACTCGTTGTCGGATAAAATCATTGCCTCATCGTGTGGTTTCCACGCCTGAAAGTAGGCAAAAAGGTCGTTATTCGGGTGTACTATTTTTAGACACTAGCTATACGACCAAAAAAGCTGAAAAGGGAAGCGGTAGCAAGATATTTCCCAATTTCAGTAATTTCAACTTTGATCCGGATAATCCGGCAGATGTTACTGCTTTTGATGAGTATTTTGAACCGCAAAAGTTTTAATTGCATTTCTTTGTGACAAAGAAAGGCCTTCTTATTTAAGAAGGCCTTTTCTATTGCTGAAAAGGTGTATTTGCTATATAGTGTGCTCACTAGGCCAGTTTCAGGTCTATTTTTAGTTACCCAATTTATTACCCATTTTTATTACTTTATGTCACGCGAATATCCATTAGATAAAACACGAAACTTCGGTATTATTGCGCACATCGACGCCGGTAAAACTACCACGTCAGAGCGCGTTTTGTACTACACCGGTATGTCACACAAGATCGGAGAAGTGCACGACGGTGCTGCTACTACCGACTGGATGGAGCAGGAAAAGGAACGAGGAATCACCATTACCTCTGCTGCCGTAACCTGTTTCTGGAATCCAACCTATGCAGCAGGAGACAAATCGAAGAACATTCGATTTAACATCATCGACACCCCGGGACACATCGACTTTACTATCGAAGTGCGTCGCTCATTGCGCGTGCTCGACGGTGCGGTTGTGGTATTCGACGGCGTGGCCGGAGTAGAGCCTCAGTCAGAAACCAACTGGCGCTATGCCGATGAAGGAAAGGTGCCTCGCATCTGTTTCATCAACAAACTGGACCGAACCGGTGCATCATTTGAACGTTCATACGCGTCTATTTTGGACCGTCTGACAAAGAACGCAGTACGTTTCCAGATTCCAATCGGAGAAGAAGAAAACATGGAAGGCGTTATCGACCTTCTCAAGATGAAGGCCTACTACTTTGAAGGCGAAATGGGTAACAAGGTAGTTGAAAAAGATATTCCTGAAAATCTAAAAGCTGATGCTGAAAAGTATCACGCTGAATTGATCGAGAAGATCGTTGAAAACGATGACACAATGATGAATCAGTACTTGGAAGGCAAGACCGATTTTGCAATCGAAGATCTTAAGAAAATTGCTCGCAAGGCAACCATTGCAAACGATCTTGTTCCCGTATTCTGCGGTACTGCGTTGAAAAACAAGGGCGTTCAGTTGGTATTGGACGGCGTGGTTGATTATCTTCCGTCACCACTTGATATTCCTGCATCTGCCGGGACAAACCCGGATACCGGAGCTGACGAAACCCGTCCCGCATCTGACACCGAACCATTTGCCGCGCTTGCGTTCAAGGTTGCAACCGACCCATTCGTAGGACAGCTGATTTTCTTCCGCGTGTACTCAGGTACGCTTGAAGCAGGTTCATATATTTACAACAGCCGAACCGGAGAGAAAGAACGCATTGGACGCATCTTGCGTATGCATGCGAACGATCGCGAAGAAGTAAAGAAGGTATATGCCGGCGACATTGCAGCGGCCGTAGGATTGAAGGATACAAAGACTTCAGACACTATGTGTGATCCTGCGCATCCGATCATCTTGGAAGAAATCAAGATTCCAGAACCGGTAGTGTCATTGAAGATTGAGCCAAAAACAAAGGCTGACCAGGAAAAGATGGGTATGGCATTGAACAGACTCGCTGCGGAAGACCCAACTTTCCGCATCACAACCGATCCGGAAACCGCGGAAACTATCATCTGGGGTATGGGAGAATTGCACTTGGAAATCATCGTTGATCGCATGAAGCGCGAATTTAACGTAGAAGCGAACGTAGGACGACCACAGGTAGCGTACAAGGAAACTATTTCAGGAACTGCCGAAGCCGAACACAAGTACGTTAAGCAGTCAGGTGGTAAGGGTCAGTACGGTCACGTTAAATTGCGCATCAAGCCAATTGATCTATCGATTCCTGAAGAAGATTTGCCAAAGAACGTAAAGCGCTCAGGTAACTTTGAATTCATCAACAACATCAAGGGTGGTGTGATTCCTCAGGAATTCATTGCTCCGGTTGAAAAGGGTATCAAGGAAGCTATGGACCGCGGAGTCGTTGCGGGCTTCAAGATGGTAGACATTTCAGCAGAGCTGTACGACGGTTCATACCACGACGTCGACTCATCTGAAATCGCCTTTAAGATTGCAGCTTCTCAGGCATTCCAGGAAG
>CAYRNU010000060.1:0-2893 GCA_964425795.1 uncultured Candidatus Saccharibacteria bacterium
TTGTCGATGCCGGTATCGGGTTCTCTGGAGAAAATACTCCGGGCATCGATTACCTGATTCCCAACGTCAGCTACCTAGAAGAAAACAAACACCGCATCAAAGCGATGGTTGTTACCCACGGCCACCTGGACCACATCGGCGCCATTCCCTACATCATGAACCGCATTGGCAATCCGCCTATTTACTCTCGTGAATTCGGAGCATTGCTTATCAAGGCAAAGGCAAGCGAATTCCCCGATGTAAAGCTTGATATCCGCATCGTTGAAAAGGATGACGGGGCAATTACATTAACTCCCGATCTAAAAGTTCGATTCTTTGGATTGACTCACAGTATTCCCGACTCAACCGGTATTATTTTGGAAACTCCGTATGGAGATATCGTTTCTACCGGTGACGTTCGCGTAGACAATATCGACGGCAAGCCGCTTGAAAAAGAAATCGAACAGTACAAATTGTTCAAGAATCGAAAAGTACTGCTGATGACCATGGACAGTACCGGTATTCCGTACCCTGGCTGGTCAGCATCAGAATCAACCGTAGTCGAGACCATCGACGGCATTATGAAGAATGTTCCCGGACGACTAATCGTCGCAACATTCGCATCCCAGGTTGAACGCATCATTGAATTCATCAAATCAGCAAAGAAATACGGCAAGTATGTCGTAATCGAAGGTCGCTCAATGCGCACCAACGTAGGCATCGTAAAACAGCTTGATCTTACCGATCTGGATCATGTCATTCCCGTCGAAGACATCGACAAGTATCCTCCCCACAAGGTGGTAATGCTAGCAACCGGCGCCCAAGGCGAGGAATTTGCAGCACTCATGCGCATGTCAAACAAGACACATAAGCAAATTCGCTTGAACACCACCGACACTATCGTGTTGTCATCATCGGTTATTCCCGGTAACGAACGCGCAGTGGACTTGTTGAAGGACAATCTATACCGAAGCGATGCTAAGATTATTACCTATATGGACAACGTAGTGCATGCATCTGGTCACGGAAAGCGCGACGAATTGGCATGGATTCACACCCAGATCGACTACAAATTCTTTATGCCAATCCACGGTAACTACCACCGATTGAAAATGCATTCTGAACTTGCTGTAGCATTGGGCGCAAAACCTGAAGACATGGTCGTTCCAGAAGGAGACGGCGCCATCATCGACATCATCGAGAACGGCGAGAAGTTCGTCATCCGCAAGGAAAAGGTTCAAGCAGAACCAATGGTTGTCGAAGGAGCGTCTGTAGGAGAGCTTCAGGAAGTAGTCCTACGCGACCGCAAGGTACTGGGAACCGAAGGTATCATCGTTACGATTGTCATTCTGGACAACAAGACGAAAAAGATCCGCAAGTCACCCGACATCATTTCACGCGGTTTCGTATATCTCCGCGAGAATCAAGACTTGATCAATGACACCCGCATGCTGATCAAGCGTATCGTTCAAAAGACGACAACGACCGACACGATGGACTTTGATTATCTAAAGAAACGCATCGCTGATGACGTTGCACGCTATCTGGTTCAAAAAACCGCAAAGCGTCCGATTGTGATTCCAGTGGTTCTCAGCTTCTAATACACAAAAATAAAAACGCCCGATCGGGCGTTTTTATTTTTGTGTATTAGATCCTAAACTCAATCACATCTCCGTCCTTTACGATATACTCCTTTCCTTCAGTTCGCACTTTTCCTTTTGCACGGGCTTCGGCATAGCTGCCTGCATCAATCAAATCTTTCCAGAACACAACTTCTGCGCGAATGAATTTGTCCTTGAAATCAGTATGGATCGCCTGTCCTGCAACCGGCGCAGTACTTCCCGCCTTGATCGTCCATGCGCGCGTTTCTTCGGGGCCAGTCGTAAAGTACGTTGAAAGTCCCAATAATTCGTACCCCTCACGGATCAAGTCATTAATACCGTTTTCAGATACGCCGAGTTCCGCACGGAACGTTTCCTTTTCCTCGCCCTCAAAATCCTTCAGGTCGTTTTCAGCTCCTGCGTCAACCACGACATAGCGCGATCCTGTAGCCGTAATATAATCGGTCAATTTTTTAAATTCTTCAGGATGCGTTTCGTTAAAGTTCTTGCCGCTGCTTTTTTTGTTCAATGAAAATAGTACCGGCTTTGCGGTGATCAGATGTAAACTTTTTAGGATCAGCTGTTCTTCGTCAGAGAGTTCCAATTCATATGCTGACTTTTCAGATTCCAGATGCACTTTCAGTTTGTTGAGCAAATCTAATTCAAGCAGTGCTGATTTTTCTCCGCGCTTTGCGTCGCGTCCGATACTTTGCAGGCGTTTCTCTACGGTCTGCATGTCAGCCAAGATCAGCTCCATGGTAATGATCTGGATATCGCGCAATGGATCTATGTCGCCCATAACGTGATTAATTTCAGCTCCGCCTGCCCCGTTATGAAAGATACGCACCATATGCAAAATAGCGTCCACTTCGCGAATATGAGAAAGAAACTGGTTTCCCAATCCTTCACCTTCTGATGCTCCTTTTACCAATCCTGCAATATCAACGAATTCTACGGCTGCAGGGATTTTCTTGACCGACTGCGAAAACACCGCCAACGTATCCAATCGCTGATCAGGCACAGCAACGACGCCCACAGATGGATCAATAGTACAGAATGGATAATTTTCAGCGGGAACACATTTATTGGTCAAAGCGTTGAAAAGTGTTGATTTTCCTACGTTTGGAAGCCCTACAATACCGATAGAAAGTGACATAGTCAATGATGTGTGTAAGAAATAATGTCCTCCTGCGTTATCTTATACGAACAGGAATATAGGCTCAATCGTAGCAGAAACCTCCTCCTTTTGGAAGACGTTCTCGCGAACTGGTAGTCTTATTATTCCCAAAAAAAATTCTTTTAAAAACTTAAAA
>CAYRNU010000061.1:0-2874 GCA_964425795.1 uncultured Candidatus Saccharibacteria bacterium
AAAGACGCGTAATCAGAGACCTGAGCCACATGATCCCGAAAATAATCAGTATTACGCAAAAATGCAGCGATGCATTTCATTTGACGGTATTGCGTGGGTACGGCATTTTTCAAATGCCAAAAAAATAACCGTCGACGAATATGTGAAATCAGGCGGGCAGCAATAACAACCATAAAATATATGCCTAGTGTACCATGACTCCCTATAATTACTTTCTCTATCTTTAAAAAGGATTTACTGTTTTGTGCGGGCATTCGCCCAAACATGTAAAATACTTAAAAATAACGTAAAAATCCCCTGCAAGGGGGATTTTTTTGTGTGTGTCTGACAGATCATTACCAATCAATAATGTCTTTGCCGTAATTGGTGCGATACTCAACATTCATGTCATGTAATGGGACCCCAACGGAATCAATATCCATTATACGACTACCAGTGTTGATGCCGCGTGGCGGCCTTAAATCTTTTGATTTCATAAACAACAATTTAAAAGGTTGCTGAAACTATAACCTATTCGAGCATGCCGCGCAATCGCTTGATGCGTTCCGTCGCAGGCGGATGAGTCATGAATAAATTATTGATTCCGCGCATCGCTTTTGATCCAAATGGATTTGCAATAAACATATGCGCCGTCGCGTGCGATGCGGATTTCATAGGCTGATTGTAGGTAGAAATTTTTTGCAATGCACTTGCAAGCCCCTCAGGGTATCGTGTCAAAAGAGCGCCGGATGCATCCGCTAGATATTCCCTTTTTCGTGAAATTGCCAACTGAATTAGGGTCGCAATAATCGGCGACAGGATTGCCAACACAATTCCCACAATCATTAGGAATCCTCCCATGCGGTTATCATCATCGCGTCCCCTTCCACCATACAATTGTGAACGCAATAAAATGTCAGAGATGATAGCGATAAATCCAACCAGTACCACGACCACTGTCGACAGCAGAATATCCTTATTGCCGATATGTGATAATTCATGCGCAATTACACCCTCCAGCTCGGTTCGATCCAGTCGTTCCAACAATCCCGTAGTGAATGCTACGGCGGCATGCTTTTTATTTCTTCCTATTGCAAATGCGTTCGGCGCAGCATCGTTGATGATGTAGATGCGTGGCTTCGGCAAACCTGCTGTAATCGCCAGATTTTCTACCAAGCGATGCAGTTCACGATATTGGGTCTCATCTGCTGGTTTTGCTTTTGAAACAGACAGGGCGATTTTATCTGAATACCAATAGCTGACAATATTCATTGCGACGCTAATACCGACAAACAGGTAGAGGATGTTCGGATCGCCGTAATAATAGCTAACAAACCATCCGATCGCAATGACCAATGCAAAAACCAGCGACATCAGCAACCATGTCTTTCTGTTATTGCTTGATTGATGAGTGTAGATGCTTGCCATGAAGGATTATTGGAATTGAATTTGCTGAGGATTTTCTTCCAAACATTGCGCTAGCGCTGCGGTCTGCGTCCATCCGCACTGTCCGTTTGCTTGGCGCTCACAAGTGGTGATGTTTGATTTGTAGCACGCGTATTCCTCGCGGAATTCGCAGGTGCTGGCCATTGCCGGCTGATCGGAACAAATCTGTCCGCTACATCCGCCTACATAACACGCTCCAGGAACCGCTACTGGAGCAGGTTTCGGCGAGGTCGGCTGCTGTATTACCGGCTTTGGAGCTGGAGGAACCACGACAGGCGCTGGATCATACACATACGCCGGTGTCGGCGTTACAACAATCGAGCCGTTGTTCGCATCACGCAGCTGCTGCTCGCTTGCCTTGTACGCCTGAGCAAGACCAAACACGATTAAAAGAAACAATAGGGCGAAAAAAATTTTTGTTGAATTCTTTTTCATTTCCATACATTTAGAAGGTTACATTGGGAACCTGCTGCGCTGCGTCGTTGTCAGGCAAATCAAAGAATTCCTTTTTCACAACCTTGAACATGTTTGCAACGATGCTTGCTGGGAATGTCTGCACGCCGATGTTCAAATCACGGACATTCGTGTTATAGAAACGGCGAGATGCCTGGATTTTATTTTCAGTATCAGACAATTCGCGCTGCAGTTCTAGGAAGTTCACATTTGCCTTTAGCTCTGGATAGGCTTCTGCAATGCCAAAGAGTCCACTGACTGCCTTTCCAAGGTTTGCTTCAGCAGTAGCGTGTTCTGCAATGCTTCCTGCTCCCATCGCCTTTGCGCGGGCTTCGGTTACCTTTTCAAACGCAGTTGATTCGTGTGATGCGTATCCTTTTACCGTATTTACTAGGTTTGGGATCAAGTCATAGCGACGCTTCAACTGAACTTCGATATCTGCCCACGCTTCTTCGGCGCGGATGCGCAAATGCACAAAGCGGTTATACATAGCAATAAACCAGATAATAATAACGGCAACAATAGCTAACACGATAAGTAATGGAATCATATTCGTAAAAATTAAGGATTATGCGATAAGTATACCTCGTTTTTCAGTAACTTGACAAAATATATTTATGTGATATAATTTATTCAAATCAAAAATACTTAAATATGAAAAAATTAATTCTTTTAATGGGTTTCGGAATATTATTTTCCTGTGATATACAAACTAAAACACGCAAGGAAGGTAATATAGAGGTTAATGTTGAAAGTGGTAAAACGTCGCTCCAGCTTGAAAAAGGAGAGGAATTCATTTCATTCAAACCCGATGGACGTGAAATAGGCCTAGTATGGATTGAGACCAGGAAGGAAAATGGCGTAATCTCCTTGAAACCTATACATTCAAACGGGCCGGTTACCTGGAATATTGAAATTATTCCCTACACAGAAGAATAGTATTAAGATTAATGAAGAAAATAAGATACCTCACATACCTGTGGGGCATTTTTTATT
>CAYRNU010000062.1:0-2709 GCA_964425795.1 uncultured Candidatus Saccharibacteria bacterium
ACGAAAAATCGCCCTTTGACGGCGCACTCATCGAGGCACAGAAAGTTGCTCTGGAAAATCTATACATACCGCCCTCGCTGAGAAACCTCTATCAGGTAATTAAAACCCACAAGGGACTGCAATTAATAAATGTAAAGAGCAGAGACTGATACGTAAAAAGAACAGCTAATGCTGTTCTTTTTTTAATTCCATTTTTTTAGTTCCAATGCAGCTCGAGCCGCTTCGGTTTCAGCCGCCTGTTTGCTTTTGCCGTTACCGATCGCAATCTGCTCTTCACCAAAATAAATACCTACCGTAAACACTTTATCATGATCGGGACCTACTTCGCGCAATACGCGATACGAAGGAGTAACGCCTACATTTTCCTGCGCTTTTTCCTGAACGCTGCTTTTTGCATCACGCCAAGTTCCCTTTTTGACAATCATGTCGATTTTACCGAACAATGCTCCCGCAATGAACTCCTGTGCAGACTGATACCCTTGATCGATAAATAGTGCACCAATAAGCGCCTCGAATGTATTCGCCAAGATATAGGCGCGAGATTTGCCGTTTTCCTTTGCTTCTCCACGGGAAAGCAACAAATAATCATTCATTCCCAGATCACGCGCTGCATCAGAAATACTATTGGTATTTACCAGTGCTGCGCGATATGCAGTCAGCTCGCCTTCGGGAGTGTCAGGGTATTTGTTATACAAATAATCGGTGATGACCAATTCCAATACGGCGTCTCCTAAAAATTCAAGTCGCTCGTTATGTCCAGTTCCTACGCCTGGATTCTCATTGATGTACGAGCGATGTGTAAAAGCCTGACGCAGCAAAAGCTTGTCAGTAAAATTAATGCCGAGCTGTTCTTCAAATAAAGCGATGTCATGGGTGGTCTTCATAAGGTTTCGTGTTAAGAAGAAGAAGCGATGCCGGTATTCCCAGGCACCGCTTGTTCATTACTGCTGTGTGATGATTTCAACTGACTGTGCAATCATTTGGGTAACGTCATCGTACATAACCAAATCTGCAACTTCATCCAAAGTAAACCACTGTGCACCGTCCAATCCTCCGGTACCAGTATCTAATGTCAGCGGTTCGTAGTGACCGCGTGCTAGGAAATACGATACCTGCTTTCGTACCGGGGTATTGTCAGGCGGCGGATAGGCAATGTATTCGTTTTCACCCAGTTTCGTTTCAACTGCAACCTTGATACCAATCTCTTCCTTGATCTTGCGCTCAGTTCCCTGTTCGCTGGTTTCTCCTTCCTTGATGCTGCCTTTTGATAGGGTCCAATAACCGAATACGTCATGCACCATCGCAAAGCGAATAATGCCTGCATCGTCTATGCTATATACGACCGCTGCTCCCTTTTTTTCAATCGGAGCTTTCGTCATATCAAACTCAACGGCTGCTTTTTTCTTTCCGGTCTGTTCTTTTCCTGGTTCGCCGATTTCCTTATAGACGGCTCCTAAAACGCCATTAATAAAGCGTCCGCTGTTTTCACCGCCGAAACTTTTTGCCAATTCAATAGCTTCGTTAATGGCTACTTTTGGAGGCACCTGTTCGCGATTGCCAAACAATAGCTCGTGCAATCCCAGGCGCAAGATGTTGCGATCAGCAACATTAATCTTTTCAATAGGCCATTCGGGGGCTGCTTTCGTAATGATATCGTCAATAACGCTGCGATTTTTCGCAACGCCCATAGTAAGCTCTTCCAAAAATTCTACATTATCAATCCCCGGTGCAAACTCGTGAATGTTCGTATGCAACTGTTCTATCAGCCCTTCGTCTTTATATCCGTTGAAGTCCCACTCAAAGAGTGTTTGCATGACTATTGAACGTGCTAGGTGGCGATGTGACATACGTGTGGAAGGAACTATACAGAAATCAGGTTATGAAATTTTTACTGGCTTCTTTGCAGTCTTCTTCTTAACTACCTTCTTTGCGGTCTTCTTGGCAACTTTCTTTGTAGCAGCTTTTGCAGCTGGCTTTTCAGATGCCTGCTTCTTTGCTACTTTTGATACCAATGACAAAACCTGCTTGCCGCGATATTTTCCGGTAACTTTTGAAACACGGTGACGAAGATGTGGAACGCCTGTTTCCTTGTCTTTTGTAATTGTATTACCCTTTAGCGCGTGGTGACTGCGGCGGTTAGCCGAGTGACTGCGGGTATGTCGCATTCGTATTACCATATATAGAGGATTATACGAAAATACTCTGAAAAAGCAAACTATTTATCCTTATCCAAGAATTTAGACAAAAAGTGCCGACGATGTTCGGAAGTCAGGCCGTGCTTTTTCATCGCCTGATAATGAGCTTGTGTTCCATAGCCTACATGCTTTTCAAACCCATATGCGGGATACTTTTTAGATATACGCGTCATATAACTGTCCCGTGTAACCTTCGCCATTATTGATGCCAGCGAGATTGCAGGTATTAAAGTATCTCCTTTAATGACGGTGTGTTGATAGATATATTCAGCAGGAGCCTTTAATCCCCCGTCCAAAAATATTTCATGGGTACCTGGATCAATCGCGAGTTTTTTCAATGCATTAACAAGAGCACTCCGAATTGCCGGCACGATGCCGCGGCGGTCTATGACCGCCGCGGACACGCTACACACCGCAAATTTACACCAGCCATTTTTGACGCAGTCTTTCAGATATGCTGCCCACGCTTCCCTTTGAGTTTTGGATAGCTGCTTTGAATCGCGGAGCGGCGCAG
>CAYRNU010000063.1:0-2540 GCA_964425795.1 uncultured Candidatus Saccharibacteria bacterium
GAAGCGTTTCTTGCGCATGCGGCGGTTGCCCAACCGCTTTAAAAAAGGCCACCTGATTTTGCAGCTTAGAATGATCAAAGCGCTCAAACGACTCGAAGCACACAAGAGGGGCCTCTTTCTCAGTTAGAGCGGCTACATTTGATTCCTGATCTCGAAAACGAAGCCATACAATCGCCATGATCACGACCACAACGGTCATCGCCAACAAGATTTTGCGCATGTGGCCGCCTTATATCATTTACTGATATTCATTTCATCAGATATCCGCCGGTATTCCGGATTGCTCGACAAATCCCTGTACGTCTCCCTTGTATTATTTAATGTATCCGCGTACCACTTCATTGTCCCGGCATATTTAAGCTGCACTGCGGCAGCTCTCCCAAAAACAAAAGCATCAGCCTCCTCTTCGTGACTTGAACGATATCCCCACCCAATTTTGGAATGATTGTATGCATGAAGGGCCTCATGAAAGAATGATTCTATCGTGTATTTCTTATCAAAGAAATACGCACCGGAACGATAAAGATATCTGCTCATTCGCTGTGAAGAAGTCAAATCACCACCTTGAAACACTTCTGCATTCTCACTCTTCCATGAAGGTTCATCTTCGACTCGTCTAACTTTCAAGTAGATATCATCTTTAAACGGATAATACAGTGCGTCTTGAGTTGTGATTACTCCTTGATCTATCGTGGCTTCATCTTTCACTTCAAACTTAACACTCTTGGCAACCAACTTTTCACGCGCACACTTCAAGACCTTTTTTGTTTCGCTTCCTCCAAAATTACCATATTCTAACTCAACAATTGATCGCATAATAAACTCATAAAACCCATTTCGCACGAACGAATAATACCTCTGATAGTCAGTGCGGTCGTAACCAGTGCCGGACGACAAGAAATCTCTTTCCAAAATATCCCGTTCCAATGAAATGTATAATCCACTCGGATCCGTCGAGTTCACCGGATTGTTCGAGCAAACAATCCGGCTGGAAATTTCTGGGATGCGACTTATATTTTTAAAGATCAATATCCGTTTACCGTTTCGAATTTGCTCTCGCTGTGGACCACCAACCCAATAGCTTTCCATCATGATCAAAATAGCACTCCAGGAAATACCGGTGTTTTGATGGTCCTAGAGCCTGTTGATCTCCTACAACATATGTCCAAAACTCAGCCGGTTTGCCAGGATACTCCTTTCCATAGGTCTCAATGATTGCAGGCAAATTTGATGGCATATGACCACGCGCTCCGTCCGCAAAAAGCGCCACACCTTGCTCCATAGGTTTCCCCAGTTTTGAAGCAACTTCATCTTGATCCATATTCAAGGTCAGGACGCTTTCCATTTGCGCAGACTGGCGTTCAATTTTGTTCTGGCAACCGGACAAAAAGCAAAGGCTAAAAATGTACAAGAAAACTAGCGGCAACTTGGGCAGCATGCAATTATCCCTAAAAAGCGCGTTACTTAACCCAATCATTCACCCATTGCAACGGGGTCCTATAGGCATTACCCTTGGTTGAAGTATCGCCGGGGAAATAATTATCTTCATCCATGCCATGTATTATTTGTCCAGCTCGAATTGTGGCAGTATTTCGCCACGTCTTGTAATACAGGTTGGCGTTGAATGCGGCAGCATCGTAGGAAAGCACATCATGCACATCAAAAGTTCCCTTGGCGCTTGCCGGCACAATTGTGCTGGAAATCTTTGCGTTACTCCTGTCAAGCACCTTTAAGAATTCAACATTTTCCCCATAGAATCCTTTTTCAAGGCCAAAAAACTTGTAAGACCAAGTTAAATCGCCCTGCGCAGTAACGATCAGTACGTTTGTCCTGCCTTTGGCCGCCTTAAGTAACGACTCCAACACATTTGATTCCACAGCAGGGGCGATCAAAATCATCTTATCTGGCAAATTAGCCGCATTCTTGGTGAACAAGTTATTCAAGAGCTTTGTGACTGCCGATGCGCCCATGCTAACGCCAATGAATGCATCATATTTTCCGCCTGCAGGAATTGCAGCCCCTTGGACTATTGGTGCTCCTGCACCTTTGTAAGTTAAATCAACGCCTTGATACTTTGGTCTCTGGTTTGGGAGTGCACTTCCTTGCATGGCCATAGATTCAGCCAGATTCGCTATTACTGAAGCATCAGCGGTAATATCTTCAACATCAGCAATATCGTATTCTATTTTTGTTTTGGGAATCTTTACGCGAGTAAAATCCGGGGAATACTCATAATTGAACATAGTTACATCGTAGGCTGGTCCCATCCATGTTTTCATGGAATTGTTAACATTTGTCCATGTTTGCGGGGCAGCATAATTTGGTCCGGTCCAAATTCCATTAATTCCTAGGGCATGTTTCGTAGCTTGCAATCCACTCGGATCAACGGCGTTTATTGGATTGTTCGAGCAATACACATACCGATTCGGGCCGTCGGGCGCGCCGCTGGGATCTTTCTGGGTGAAGCGGCCGGTGCGGGGGTCGCACATTCTCGCTCTGTAATACTTCAGTTCGCTTTCGGCGTCGTTTTCCCGTCCCGT
>CAYRNU010000064.1:0-280 GCA_964425795.1 uncultured Candidatus Saccharibacteria bacterium
GTTTTCAAAGTCGATTTCAGTCAATTTTTGTCCGGTACGCATTTTCCATGAATCAACGCGCGCTTCTGCTGAAACCATACGGTCGGTCAATTGCTGCGCGCTCATTTCCAATGAAAAGATGCCGATGGGTATATTGTGGTTTAATGCTGCCATGCGGGCGATGTCGAGCGCAAGGGAGGTCTTACCCATAGAAGGACGAGCCGCCAAAATAATAAGATCTGCTTTTTGCAATCCTGCTAATTTTCTATCGAGTTCCGTAAAGCCGGTAGGCACTCCGCGC
>CAYRNU010000064.1:290-1788 GCA_964425795.1 uncultured Candidatus Saccharibacteria bacterium
ATGAACGACGACGCCTCCCCTTCCATCCTCGACGCGCGTCTCATGCAGATGCATGATCGTTTCAATGGTGTTTGGCAAAATCGATTTTATCCCTACGAACGAGTTGGTCTGCTTTGCCGTTTCGCTCACTTCGAAAACAGTTTTTTCGGCTTCGTCCAGCGTTGCTTCTAATTCGTTTGCTTCGTTAAAACCAAGATTCGCAATATGGTCGCCTGCGCTTATCAAGCGGCGCAACGTAGATTTTTTTGCAACCTGGTCCGCGTAGTAGCGTGCATTAGTTGAGGTAGGAACGAGTGATGCAAGTTCGGAAAGGTAGCCTGAGCCGCCAATTGATTCCAAATGTTTTTTTGATTTCAGTTGTGAAGATACTGAAACAAGATCAATCGGTTCATTCTTGCGAAATAGATCCATCATTGATTGATAGATCAGTTTGTGCTTTTCGACATAAAACGAGCCTTCGTCGATTTCATCTACGACTTCGTGTAGCGCAGAGGCGCGCACCATAATGGATCCTAGAAGTGCACGCTCGGCATCGATATCTTGCGGAGGAAGACGCATTGGTTTTGTAGTCTGTTTTTCGGGCATGGGATCAGTGTATCAAAAAGTCGCCCAATCCCGCACTTGCCAAACTGGGGGTATGGTGTGGACTGAATGTGACTATTGTTTAGCCTTTGTTTTCCAGGGTTGTAGCCGTGCTGCGATACCTATGGCAAGGGCGATTAGGGCAAGGTTTTTGATGATGTACTGACCTTCAAGTGTTGGAATAAATGGTGCGTTCCAGGCAACTGCAGGGAGCAGTATGAGGGGCAGGAATGTAGTTACCATATGCATTGCCAGTAGCACCATAGCTAGGCGCTCCATCTTTGGAATGATGAATGTGACGCCGATGATCATTTCAAAGATGCCAAATGCAATGATGAATTGTTGGAATGTAATAAAAGGAAGCGTTCGTTCCAGTAATTCTGCGATGAGGGGATTGGCGGGGCTGGCATTGATAATCTTTAATATTCCGAACCAAAAAAACACTACAAACAAGGCAATCCGAGCTAGGGGAAGGCTGACGCTTCTAATTGTGGAAATAATGCGCGCATCAATGCGGTTTACACATTCTCGATAAGTCATGAATAGAGTATACTACAAACAGCTATGGCAGATAACAATAGAGTCGTATATCTCGGGACTACTGATTTTCGTAACCAACAGACAAAGTTCGGTATTCGCGCGATAGACCGCACGCGTCATATGTATATTATCGGTAAAACCGGTATGGGTAAGTCTACCGTTCTGGAGAATCTTGCCGTGCAGGATATCGCCAATGGTGACGGTATTGTATTCGTCGATCCTCACGGTTCTGCGATTGAAAAGCTATTGGATTATGTTCCAGAGCATCGCATTAATGACGTGATTTATTTTGCCCCGTTTGATACTGATTTTCCGATCTCATTCAATGTGATGGAGGATATGGGTCCTGACAAGCGTCATCTGATCGTGAACGGAT
>CAYRNU010000064.1:1798-2477 GCA_964425795.1 uncultured Candidatus Saccharibacteria bacterium
AGAGCGTATGGCATATATTTTGACCAACACGTTGTTGGCATTGCTCGAATATCCAGGTTCGACATTGCTCGGGGTCAACCGTATGTATGCCGAAAAAGCGTATCGCGAAATGATCATCAATAATATCACCGATAATTCGGTGAAGTCATTCTGGCTGGATGAATACAATAAATGGGACGTCAAATATGCCCGCGAGGCGACGGCCGCAATTCAGAACAAGATTGGACAGTTTACCGGCAACCCCTTGATCCGCAATATTATTGGTCAGCAGAAATCGAGCTTTGATTTCCGTCGTGCAATGGATGAAAAAAAGATCATCCTGGTGAATCTTTCAAAAGGATTGATTGGAGAGGAAAATATGCGCCTTCTTGGTGGAATGTTGATCACAAAATTATATTTGTCAGCGATGTCGCGTGCTGATGTGGGTACCTATTCATTGGATACGTTGCCTCCATGCTATTTCTTTGTTGACGAGTTTCAGAACTTTGCGAACGAATCATTTGCTGATATTTTGGCCGAAGCTCGAAAATACAAATTAAACCTGACGGTTGCAAATCAATACATTGCGCAGATGGAAGAGGCTGTACGCGACGCTGTGTTTGGTAACGTCGGTACCACTATCTCATTCCGTGTTGGACCGTTTGATGCCGAGATGCTGGAACGTGCATTCATGCCCATT
>CAYRNU010000065.1:0-2400 GCA_964425795.1 uncultured Candidatus Saccharibacteria bacterium
GATTGATGCTTATTACTTCATGTCCAAACGTGGACTAAAAATCTCACAACAAGGAAAAGAAGTGGTGCAAATGTTAGTACGAGGAATTGCGGCTAACTGGAAGCGTGTGGACAGCGGTATTTGGGAAGTACGAGGCGGAGACAAGCAATTTACCTATAGCAAAGTGATGGCATGGATTGGTGTAGAGCGCGCATTGCGCTTGGCTGATACGCTTGATATTTCAGCTGAGCAAAAGGCCAACTGGGAAAAGCTGAAAGCAGAAATTGAAAGTTGGATTTGGGAAAACTGTTTTGATCCCACACGTGAAACATTTGTGCAATCTTCAGAAAGCAAAGCGCTGGATGCAACCAACTTCATGTTTGTGCTCCTCTTCTTTATTAGCCGCCATGATCCGCGTGCCAAGAAGATGATTGAAGCCACAGAGAAAGAGCTCACCAAAGATCAGCTCTATGTATATAGGTATTTGAATGACGACGGACTGGAGGGTGGTGAAGGAGCATTCGTGTTCTGTATGTTCTGGCGCATCGCCGCATTGGCTGACGTGGGAGAAGTGGAGAAGGCCGATAAGCTGCTCTCAGAAATAGAATCGTTCCTGCCTCCAAGCGGACTCATTGCGGAAGAAATCGATCCAAAGACCAAGGCCTACTTAGGCAACCACCCGCAAGCGTTCTCGCACATCGGTTATATTCTTAGCGCTTATTACATTCATCGATATAGAAAAACTGAATGAACTCGACGGTGATTGGTGATTGGTGCCTTGAAATGAGAGCCAGTCACTAAACACTAATCACCGTTTGTTCATTGTCGGAAGGACGCTTCCCGACAACGTCTGAAACGGTTTGTACGCGAATGATGAGCCCAGCATCACCAGCACGTCCCCACTTCCCGTCAGATCGTTCGATGCACGTGCAACTGGGGCATTCAAAAGACTGCCAATAATCTCTGCCGTTCGAAAGTGATCCGGATCTTTGTAGTACACAAATGTGTCTTTGGTTGTATCCGTTTTTGGCGATGACTGAATGGGATAGGTTTGCCAATCATAACGGAGGAGTTCGTTGCGGAGCCTATAAGCGTCTACGGGCTTTGCCCCTCTATTTGTAATCATCACATTTGAATCAGCTAGGTACGCATCACGGAAATGCGTTAAGAACTGTGTAAACGTGAGAATCTGACTCCAGTCATTAGTATGACCTGGAATAGACGTTGGAAGCAGAATGCTTGCGCCGCCAAAATCTTCGCGTGGAGGAGGAAATACAAATCCTCCCGCTGCTGCCTGTGAATAATCACTTCCTGCAGTAAAATTAATTTGATTGGTAATCACATGGTCCATAGAAAGCTCTGATGCAATTTGTGCGATACCAAGAAGTTCTTCCGTGCTCATGGTTGTTTCTACATGACCTGCCAAATGCTTATTGAGTGAGAGTAAAAATCCCACCTGGTCCAATCTACCCATTGCACGAACTTTGGTTGCAACAGCTGTAATCAATTGTTGCTGCCGTGCAGAGCGATCAAAATCACTCGTGGAATGTCTGCTACGTGCATAACGCAGCGCTGTCTCACCATCTAAATGTTGCAGACCTGCATCAATCGTAAATTTCCCTACACGACCTTCCGCAAGTGGGTAGGTGTAATCGGTTAATTTTTCTGCAACTTCAATATCAACACCACCAAGTGCATCTACCACATTCGTAAACGCTGTAAAATCGGTCTTGAGCACGCCGTGAATGGTCAAACCTACCTTCTCCCCTATTTCATCTGCCACCGCTCTGAGCGCCTGCTGGGAGGCTTCTTCTTCAGAGAGTCCGTCTCTTTTTAATCTATACTTTTCATTCGCATACACCGCATTGATACGACCGCTCGCTAAGCGGCGATTGGTATCCATGAAAAGATCGCGCGGAAGGGAAAGAAGTACGGCACTCTGCGTATGGAGCGGATCAATGCTCGCAATAATCATGGTGTCGGTTAAATCGGCTCCGTCATGGTTTTCATCACCCACACCCAACAGCAAAATATTCGTCTGACCGTTGGCATCTTGCGCAGGAGCGGCGCCCACCACACCCAATGCTTGCTGCACGGTATAGACACGGGCGCGTGAGCTAAACATCAATGCAACCGCTATGAAAAGGAGCATGGTAGGAATGCACGCAATCACCATCGCGGTGACTCGGTAAGGATTCACAAGGGTAAGCCGTTTTTGTGCTTTTTCCGCAAACATGGAACGTACAGTGTACTGTGCTTGTCCTTGAATGGAAGGAAACTTTTGGGCTTTTTTGAGCGCAAAAGAAGACTGTCATTGCATGTGCATTTAGGGTCGTTTACAGTTTTCTCTATGACTGCACAGCCATTCAATGATCTCTCTAGAAAAATACATGCCATTCAAGAGGAGCTTACGAGTATAGA
>CAYRNU010000066.1:0-2377 GCA_964425795.1 uncultured Candidatus Saccharibacteria bacterium
CGCCGTTCATTTCGACTAACGTCATGTTGTAGTTTCCGACACCTGAAAGCCCTCCAATAGGAATCACGCGGATGTCGCCGGGTGCTAATGGGGGAATGACGTCTTTTTTCTTTTTGCCTAAATCGCGAGGCGCGCTGTTGTTGTGAGATCGCATGCCTGTAGGCTTGTTGCGCGAGCGGTTGTCACGACGCTGGCCGCGACCCATGGGACGACGGTTGCCGGCTCCAGAAGCTGCGGGTTTTGGGGTAGAGGCTGGTGTGCCTGTCCCGTTTGTTTTTGTTTCCATAAATAAGTAATGGAGTTTGGGGTACAACAGTACCGCAAACTATGAGTCTAATAAGACACGGGTACTCTTTATTCGGTTTCCGTCAGTGGTAAGGCGAGTAGAATAGGAGATTGCGCCTTATGACAATAACGATATGAGTAGGAGTACAGTGACGTTAATACTATACCAAAAACCGCGGTTTTTTGCAACCGCGGTTTTTGTATTCTTAAAATTCGTTGAGGAATTTTTCCCAGGTAGGATGCGCCCAAACCATGATCAACATGGCAGGAACCACGAGGATAGTCAGCAACACGAAGGCGATAAATTTGAGTATTTTGGTTAAGATTTCCATATGTTCTTGATTATGCATTAAAAACAAATGACAGGAAAGGATACTTGACAAAGTATATTATTAATGTATAATATAATCAAAATCGAACGATATGAAAAATCAGAAAACACTTATTACTGTGCTGGCATTTACGATTGTATTTGTTACAATTTTCTTGTTAGTTTCTTTAAACAATAAGCTTCCTTTTGCAGGATACGTAGCATTGGCTCTTGGTTCTGCGTTTACCGCAGGTTTCTTCTCATTTGTAGTATGGCTGGGTTTCCAAATAAAATATGAGCCGTGCTGATATGTAAAATAAGTGGTTAGGGTTTATACAAAAAAGCGAGTTCCATGAGGATCCTCGCTTTTTTCTGTATAGTTTATTTTTTCTTCATAGCGGTTTTTCGTACAAATCCGCGTTTCTTTTTTTCTTCTGCTAGTATTTCCAGAGCGCGGGGGAGCTGGATAGTGTAGACGTCATCCGGTGCCTTGATCGAACGGAAGTCAGGCTTTGGTTTCGTCATGTATGCAATGTACGGACCGAATCGTCCGGTATTGGCAACAATCTTTTCGTTGGTTTCAGGGTGTACGCCGAGGTCTCTTGGAAGCGCCAAATAGTGAAGCGCCATTTCGATGGTGACGTCTTCTGGGTTTACATCTTTTGGAATGCTTGCCTTGCGTGCTTTTATTTTGTTTTTGCCCTTGCCTTCATCATCACCGATTTGCACGTACGGACCGAATCGTCCGACCAGCATTTTGATCGGCTTGCCTGAAACAGGGTCATTGCCGATCGGCTTGTCCTTGTCGATGATGCTGCCGTCTATTGATCGTGCTCCGTCGCAGTCAGGGTAGCGTCCGCATGACAGGAAGCGTCCGCCGCGGCCGAGTTTGATAACCATATCGGCGTTACATTTCGGACATTTGAACTCTGCTGGCGCTGCGCCTAGGTTGGTGATTTTTGCGGAATCTTCCTTTGATTTTATTTCCTTGATGAATGGTCCGTAAAATTCTTTTAAGGTATTTAAATAGGTGCGAGTTCCGGATGCAATGTCATCCAGTTCGTTTTCCATGTCAGCAGTGAATGTGTCGCTAATGTAGTTCGCAAAATTTTCCTCGATAAATCCTGATACGACCATGCCGGTATCGGTGGGGAACAATGTGCGACCTTCCTTGGTAACGTATTCGCGTTCTTCTAGTGTGCGGATCGTTGCGGCGTAGGTAGAGGGCCGTCCGATGCCGCGCTCTTCTAGTTCCTTGATTAGACCTGCTTCTGTGTAGCGATTGGGCGGAGTCGTTTCTTTGTGCAAACTTTCCAAATCTTGCAATTGCAACGCATCTCCCTTTTTCATTTCAGGAAGTTCCACGTCTTCACCGCGAGCGCGGGTATCGCATGCGAGCCAGCCGGGAAACAAGATGCGCGAACCGTTTGCGGTAAATTCAGGGAGATTGCGGTCGCCTGTATGTCCAACGATTTTTGTTTTCAAAACCTGGGCTGGAACCATCTGCGAAGAAACTGCACGTTCCCAAATCAGACGATATACTTTTTTCTGCTCTTCGGTCATGCCGGCTTGCAATGCTTCGGGGCGAGTAGGACGGATGGCTTCATGGGCTTCCTGTGCGTTCTTGCTTTTCTTTGCATAGGTGTTTGCCTGCGCATAGTTTTTTCCGTACTGCTTTTCAATCACGCCAAGCATGGCGGTCTGTGCGACGGTTGCAATGTTGGTGCTGTCGGTACGCATGTAGGTAATGTGTCCTGCTTCGTATAATTTTTGAGCAAGCTG
>CAYRNU010000067.1:0-2359 GCA_964425795.1 uncultured Candidatus Saccharibacteria bacterium
TCTGTCCGCAGCGCTGATGAGCTACGCGGCCTTCAAGCTGATGGAAGGATTGCTAAAAAACGGAATGACCCAGACAAAAGCGAACGAGCTCTGGGCGCTGATCGAGCCATTCGCCGCGTACGGTTTCAACAAGGCACACGCCGCCAGCTACGGACGCGTCGCATATCAGACGGCATACATGAAGGCGAACTTTGCGCCGGAATTTATGACGGCAGTTCTGACCGCCGAATCAGGCGATCTAGATACGGTTGCTGAAATCATTCATGAAGCAAAGCGCATGGGATTCATAGTACTGCCGCCTGATCTGAACGAATCGTTTTCTGACTTTACTGCGATCGTCGAAGACGGAGCGATCACCAATAAAATCCGCTTTGGATTGCGCAGCATAAAAAACCTAGGAGAAAATATCGGCAAGGCGATTATCCATGAACGCAAACAAAACGGAATCTATACGTCGCTGGAAAATTTCCTAGAACGCGTACGCCACAAAGACCTCAATAAAAAATCATTGGAATCCCTTATTAAATCAGGAGCACTTGATGCGTTTGGAGAGCGAAAACAATTGCTTGTAAATTTGGAAGATTTACTGGCACACACCAAAGAAATCGGAAAACGTCACGAAGCCCAAACATCATTATTTGGAGATCTGATGACAGCGCACAGCGCGCTTACATTATTACCTACTGATCCGGCAACCGTTCAGGAAAAAAGCGGATGGGAAAAAGACCTGTTGGGCGTATACGTATCCAGTCACCCGCTTGACCCGTTCCGCGAACGATTAGCCAACAGCAAGATCAGTCTGAAATCGATTCAAGAATCAGGTAAAAAAGGATCAACAGTCATATTCGCCGCGCTTATCGAAAACGTCAAAGCGATTCTTACCAAAAAACAAGAACGTATGGCATTCATCAAATTCGCAGACCTGACGACCAATATGGAGGGTGTGGTATTTCCCAAATCATTCCTTGAATATAAAGATCTTCTAGTTCCAGACCTCGTCGTAGTAGTGCAGGCAAAGATAACCGACCGTGACGGAGAAAAAAGTCTCATCGTCGATAAAATAAAAAGATTGGAATAAAAAAATACTGAGTCATGATTGACTCAGTATTTTGTTTCTCTCTAAATTTCTTACTGTGAGCTGTTTATGCTTTTATCTTGCACAAACCTCCATATCCCTGTCGAAGTGTATTGGAACTCCAAAACGATCTTTGATGTAGTATAAACGGATAGAAATTGATCACTCATACCTCCTACCACAATATCCACAATCTGAAGGGGCTCGTCTTCTGTTTCATGAGGCCATATTACACGCTGCCATTGTCCAGCAATGGTGTTGTAAAAAAACAACAGATGACGTTCTGTTTCGGCGGCATCGCCTTGCGTAGACGCCACCTCCTGATACAAAATGAAAAATTTTCTGATGATTTTTTTATTCAGTTTAAAACTTTCAATAATCAATAAATCATCATTAGAGATGTCGAACTCAGCTAGAGGGACAACGGTATCAGTGCGTACGCACGTTAATACTTCGATGCCTTTTTGCTGAATAACAACCTCATAGGTGCCTGCACAAAAAATTTGAGCTTGCGTTTGTGTACCAGACAATGACACAACAATAGCAAGCACTACAATCAGTATTTTTTTCATAATTCTTCTTTTTTATTTTTTTATATTTTGGCATTTATTTTTTATTTGTCAATACCCTCCCCAATTCCCTGTTATTTTGCTACAGTAATAGGATGACTCCAGAACAACTTGCCCCAGCACGACACACCCTTGCCCACCTATTAGCCCAGGCGGTTTTGCAGCACTATCCAAACGCGCAGCTAACGTTGGGACCCGCGATTGACGATGGTTTTTACTACGATGTTGATTTTGGTACCGAAAAAATCACCGAAGCTGATTTGGCAAAATTGGAAGACACTATGCGTGCGAATTTGCCAAAATGGACCCAGTTCTCACACAACACCGCTACTGCTGACGAAGCGTTAACTGTATACAAAAACAATCCTTACAAAACTGAACTTATAAATGAAATCGCAGCAAAAGGAGAAACTATCACACTGTATACCTGTGATGGCTTTACCGACCTGTGCCGCGGCGGACACGTTGAGAATCCTGCACATGATATCCCTACAGATTCATTCAAACTGGATCGCATTGCAGGCGCATACTGGCGCGGTGATGAGAAAAACAAAATGCTTACCCGCATCTATGGTTTAGCATTTGAAAGCAAGGAAGCGTTAGACAAGCATCTGTTCATGATTGAAGAAGCCGAGAAGCGCGATCACCGAAAACTAGGAAAGGAAATGAAAATCTTTACGATCTCTGATCTTGTAGGATCAGGGCTTCCCCTATT
>CAYRNU010000068.1:0-2338 GCA_964425795.1 uncultured Candidatus Saccharibacteria bacterium
TCCAAAGAATGGACTGATTTGGTTGCAACGCAAACTCGTCCCGTCCTGGAATTAGAATTGTCGCTTTTACAGTCGGTGGAAAAGGATGTGCGCCAAGCCGCAGTACACGCGCAACTTTTTCCGCTGGTTCGTGCACAGGATTCATCATTGCTGCAGGATCAGTCGCTGATGCAGATTGCCCACAGACTGTCCGCATCGCCTGATGCGTTGCGCAAGGAATTCAGTATCTGGCTTGCAAACAATCCTGCCGCCTTGGCTGTCGAAACGGTTCAGCAGCCGCCAATTCGTCAGACAGTTCCTGCAACCACCAAGCTTATTAGACTTGCTGCGCTGCTCAAGGAAAAGCATCCATCGCTCTATGATGACATATCCGATCAGTTTGCTCGTTTTAGTAAAACTGACACGCTTCCGCAGCTGCTGGAACAGCATAGCGACCATCTTCCAGAATATTCATTCATCGCAGAGCACGAATACGGGGACGATCAGGAACATATTCGCCGTGTCGCCCTGGAACTGCTAGTATTAATGGAACAGTCCCAGGTGGAGGCGCAACTGGAGGAATTGTCACAGCAGATTCGAGCTGCCGAGCGCGACGGACGCGATCAGGATCATCAGGCATTATTACAGACAGTAGCTGCGGCTCATGCCCGGCTCAACGAGTTAAAATCACAACGCTCAATTCACTAAACTTATGGCATCACAGAAAAAAACAACTCCATCACGAACATCACGCGGAACTAAAAAAGCCGTGAAGAAAGCACCTGCCAAAAAAGCTGCGCCGAAGGCAAAAAAAGCGGTCAAGAAAGTTATCGCTAAAAAGCCTGCAGCAAAAAAAGTAGTAAAGAAGGCGCCTAAGAAAGTCGTCAAAAAGCTCCCTAAGACAGCGGCACAGAAAACTGCAGACAAGAAACAGAAACTGCGCGAGCAGTGGGAAGTATTGGCACAGAATTTACTGGTAAAGGGTAAGAAGCGTCGCTTTGTGACGTTTGATGAAATCTTGAAGGTATTTCCGGATATCGAAGATGATGTGTTGTTTTTGGAAGAATTGTATAAGCGATTTGATGAGGCTGGTGTCGATATTCTTGAAGCAGGAAATCTGCTGGATATGGATGGAGGAAATCAGGATGATGGATTGCTTAATTTCAAGTATGACAAAGACCACTCCTCATCACAGGATTCGGTTCAGATGTATTTGAAGGAAATCGGACAGTATCCGTTGATCCGGGCGCAGCAGGAACGCGAACTTGCAAAGCGCATCGAGGAAGGGGATGAAGAAGCAAAAAACTTGCTTGCAAAGGCAAACCTTCGTCTTGTGGTTTCAATTGCAAAGAAATATGCAAACCGCAGTCCTGATCTAACGCTGCTTGATTTGATCCAGGAAGGAAACATCGGCCTGTTCAAGGCGGTGGAAAAATTCGACTGGTCAAAGGGATTCAAATTCAGTACTTATGCAACGTGGTGGATTCGACAGTCTATTACCCGCGCACTGGCTGATCAGTCTCGAACCATCCGCATCCCCGTGCACATGGTGGAAACTATTTCAAAATACAAACAAGTATTCCGTCGTATGTCACAGGATTTAGGGCGCAATCCGTTGCCTGAAGAGATTGCAGCTGAAATGGGAATCGATGTCGAGAAGATTCACATGATCGGCAAAATCAATCAGGACACCCGATCATTGGAAGAATCAATCGGATCTGATGATGATGAAAAATCAACGCTCGGCGAATTCATCGCTGATACCAAAATCCCGAGTCCGGACAAGGAATCAGCAAAGCGCATCTTGAACGACCAAATTCGCGAGCTCTTGAATGAATTGTCTCCAAAGGAAAAGCGCATTATTGAAATGCGATACGGATTGGAAGACGGTATTAGTCATACCTTGGAAGAAGTAGGTAAGGAATTTGGAGTTACCCGCGAACGCATCCGTCAAATCGAGGCGAAAGTCCACGACAAAATCAGAGGAAACGAAAAAATCCAAAAACTCCGCGATTACTAATGATATCACTCAAAAGCCTTGAAAAAACAAGGCTTTTGTGGTATTGTAATTCAACATACATACATGCCGGCAGCCATCTCGACCATCTTTTATGTCCTTATTTTCTTGTCCATTTACGTTCAGGTGTTTTTCCTGATTACGTTTTTTGACAAGCGAAAGCAGATCGTAATCCGTACCAAGCCCATTAAGCTTGAAAAATACCCAACCGTAACGGTTATTGTGCCATGTTGGAACGAAGCTACTACTGTCGAGGCAACAGTAGAATCTTTGTTGGCATTGGATTATCCTGCAGACAAATTGAAATTGATGCTGGTAGATGACGGCAGTACGGACACTACC
>CAYRNU010000069.1:0-2221 GCA_964425795.1 uncultured Candidatus Saccharibacteria bacterium
TTTATATGCAGTCGAGAGGGATTGGGGAGAGCGAGGCGATACGACTGGCGACGGTGGCGCATGTAGCTCCGATTATCGAAAAAATACCGGAACACATGCAAAATGATATATTGAAAAAAATAGAAACGAAACTTTATGTCATCCCGACCAAAGTGCCATCCGGCGTCGCAGCCGGATAGAGCACGACGTGGAGGGATCCCTTTCTTACCACGTTCTTACTTTCATGCGATTCGCATTCATGCATACAAGGGATCCCTCCACTCGCTGCGACGCTCGGTCGGGATGACATAACACTCTATGAATATAGAGAAAATAAAAACTGATTTTCCCTTCTTCCAACACCACCCCACCCTGGCCTATCTTGATAGCGGCGCGACAGCACTCAAGCCAAAGGCTGTGATCGACGCTATGAACAAATACTACGAAGAATACCCGGTGAATGTACATCGCGGCATTTATAATTTGAGTGGCTTTGCTACAGATCAATATGAGAATGCGCGAAAAACGATTGCTACGTTCATTAACGCAACGCCAGAAGAAATAATTTTTACTTCTGGTGCAACGCATGGATTGAATTTACTTGCGACTGTGCTTGGTAGAGAATTAAAAGAAGGGGATAATATTGTTCTGACTCGGATGGAACATCATGCCAACATGGTCCCATGGCAGCAGATTGCGAAAGAAAAGAAGGTGGAATTGCGGTTTATTGAAATACAAGGACCAGGAGAAATTAAAGAATTAAAGAATTATCGAATTGGAGATTATACAATCGATATTGAGTCAGCGAAAAAATTAATTGATGAACGGACGAAGATTGTGAGTGTTACGTCGGTTTCTAATGTCCTAGGAACGATTGTGCCGGTCAAAGAGATCATCGAGCTTGTAAAGAAAGTTGGTGCATATACGATTGTTGACCACTCACAAGGTGTAGTACATCTGAAAACTGATGTGCAAGATTTGGATTGTGATTTTCTCGTTTTTTCCGGACACAAGCTTTATGGCCCGACTGGAATTGGAGTTGTGTATGGAAAGAAAGTGTTACTGGAAAAATTGGAACCATTCTTCTTCGGCGGCGACATGATTCGTTTCGTTAGTTACGAAGATGCGACGTGGGCCGATGTGCCAAACAAGTTTGAAGCTGGAACGCCAAATATTGCCGGAGCGATTGGACTGGGTGCGACGATTGAATACATCAATAGTGTCGGATGGGAAGCGATTGATGCTCATGAAAAAGAACTGACTGCGTACGCAATGGAAAAGTTGAAAAATATTGTGAAGATCATTGGTACGACGGATTTGAACCAACGAACCGGCGTTATTTCATTCCTCATTGACGACATCCATCCGCATGACACAGGTGATATTTTCAATAGCTGTAATGTTGCTGTCCGTGTTGGTCACCACTGCGCGATGCCGTTGGTTCGACATTTGGGTATAGGAGGAACGGTACGAGCATCCTTTGGTATGTATAATTCAAAAGAAGACGTTGATGCATTGGTAACGGCTATTGGGAAAGTCAAAGAGATTTTCAAAGCGTAAATATATGTCTGATATTGAATTGGTCTACAAAGAAATGATACTTGAATTGTATAATTCTCCTCTGAATAAGGGAACGTTGGCTGATTTTGACGTGAAACAGCAAGACTTTAGCACGTCCTGCGGTGATGATATTACGATGTATGTAAAGTTTGATGAAGACGGAAAAGTGAAGTCTGTAGCTCATGATGGTCATGGCTGTGCGATTTCGCAGGCCGCTGCATCATTGTTAACAGATGAAATGAAAGGGAAGTCTCGGGATGAATTGACAGCGTTGACAGCGGAACAGATGACTGCTATGCTCGGTGTTCCAATTTCACATACGAGAATGGCTTGTGCATTACTGGCATTAAAGACATTACAGAAAGGATTGCAATAATAATATGTCATTAGAAATAAAAAATCTCCACGTTTCAGTCGCTGACAAAAAAATTCTTCACGGGATCAATTTGGAATTGCAAAAAGGAAAAGTGGTTGCGATCATGGGGCCAAACGGATCTGGGAAATCTACGCTTTCAAACGTCATCATGGGGCATCCCAAGTACACTGTTACCGATGGTTCTGTTTCTATAGATGGGGAGGGTGTCACCGCAGCCAAACCTGATGTCCGCGCCAAGAAAGGCCTGTTCCTCTCTATGCAGCACTCTCCGGAGATTGCTGGTGTCACTGCCAGTAACTTACTTCG
>CAYRNU010000070.1:0-2220 GCA_964425795.1 uncultured Candidatus Saccharibacteria bacterium
TTGCTCAAAACCATGAAAATTCATTGAACACAATTTATACTCGCATAAATTATGATTTCATGTTCTAAATCTATTTCCTAGATACGGCAAGACCCCTCTATGTATTGAAGAAAAAGCCCAAAAATGCTACAATAGTTGGAATGCTCACACACAAAAAAGTATCACGCTACCTTCCCTTCATCTGCACTGCATGCTTCTTGTTATGCGTGCCGATGTTGGCGCATGCGCAGAATGCAAACCTTGCGAATACTATTCAAACAACTATTTCCGCATTCATGAGCAGCATTATTGCGGGATTGAACTTGCTTATGTGGGTGGTATTTTTATTTTTAACGGTGCTTCTGGATCCAGATTTTATCTTTAATACAGACGGAGATTTTTTAACAATGCTTAATAAAATTTGGATACTTGCGCGTGATTTAGTGAATATTGCGTTTGCGCTCATGTTAATTGGTACCGCCATTTACACTATTGTCACAGCAAAAAAAGATTTCGTAGTTGAGCACCTTACCAAATTCGTATTAGCGGTCATTTTGGTTAACTTCTCTTGGTTTATTCCTCGTGTAATTATTGATGTGGGAAACGTAGCGGCAGCAACCGTATACGGCATTCCCTCTTTGATCACCTCACAAGGATCGGCTGCCGCATGTAAGTTCCCCTCCAGCAAAGATGTGCCGGGAATGAAGTGTACAAAGATTCAAGATGGAAAATACACCTGCGATTGTGCAATGGTAGTGGATGCAGTGTTCTTTATTGATGCGAAGGATAGAAATAAATACAAACCAAGCGAGGGATGGTACTGTCCTTTGGGCGAAGTGCTCTGTGTGCAAACGCAAACACTTGATGTCAGTACTGTTGCAGGACATTCGGCGGTGCTCAATGGACTCATTGTGAATCATGCGCGCTTGCAGAGCTTGGCAACCGTACCAGTTGCTGCAGGAGGACAATCCGATATCAGAGCCACTGTATTCTTCATGCTCCAACAAATAGTGGTCTTGGTTATCCACATTGCCCTGTTCTTCCCACTCGCCGCCATCATGGTGGCATTTGCCATTCGCATTCCCGTGCTGTGGCTGACCATATCCTTCATGCCGTTCGTGGTACTTAAGTTCATTGTCCCCTCTCAATATACGGGGGATATCCCAGAAAAAATTTGGGATCACTTCTTAAAGGCAGCATTCCTGCCTGCAATAGTAGGCGTACCACTTACCGTTGGATTTATCTTGGTGAATGTAGGATCAAACATGGTGACAAAAGCAGTCAATTTGAATGGACTGAAAACAGTCACTATTCGTCTCACAGACGGTATCAGTGATTTCTGGGAACTTCTTTGGCTGATTATGACATTGGGCGTGATTTGGGTTGGTGTGTTCGCTGCATTAGAAAAAATGGGCATTATGGGCAAGGGAAGCCAAGCAATCAAAGCAACTGGAGAAAGTCTTGGCCGCCTGGCTATCAAAGCACCGTTATCTATTCCTTTCCTACCCGGACCTGGTGGCAAGCCACAATCCTTGCGTCAGGTTGGTCAAACACTGAACCCTCGCCTTCTTGAAGGTGCGTTGGACCGCACAGGTAATCTTACCGATGCCCTGCGTGAAATCCGCTCCGGACGCCAAAACGCAATCGATAGTTCCAACGCAATGGCTGATAGGTTTAGAAACAACACCAATACACCTGAACTGCAAACACTAAATACACAGTTAAGAGATCTTGCTGCAGCCATGAGAATCAATGATATCGCTGGAAAAACTAGAATTATTGAGCAATTTCGCAATAACTACAATCTGCAGATTGATGCCAATAATCCAGATGCCGCACTACGTCCGTTCTTAGAACGCCTGCAGCGCAATGGTGCCAATGGCGCGGAGGCAACAGAAGCCGAACGCCACATTAATGCTATTCGAGATGCCACATAATTTCCCATGGAACATCGTTTAGTTCATCAAAAGGCACCAGAGAGAATGCGTGGACCTGAGCTTCAGGATCTAGAACGCGCAGAGGTACAGGAAGAAATTATGCAGGAGTTATCCACTGTCCAAGAAGACGTGGAAACTCCGTTGATCCAAGAAGACATCCGCTTAGGAATGGATGCAACGGCGTTAGAAGCGAAAGCGAACCAGTCTTTTGCTACAGATCTACCACAACATCTTAATCAAACAATCGATTACTACGGGCCACGCATTGTGAATATCCAAGACAATCTCTTTGAAGGATTGAAAG
>CAYRNU010000071.1:0-2121 GCA_964425795.1 uncultured Candidatus Saccharibacteria bacterium
TTTCGCATAAGATGCTTGAACAGTGGACTACCTTCGCTTTGTTCGTTGATGAATTCACCTTTGCCGGTTGTTAGATTGGTTTTTTCTACTTCACCTTCTTCATAACGTTTTTTTGCCTCGATTATATTTATAGTCTCTTCCTTGTGGTCTCCTTTCCACAATTCAATTTTTCCTTCGATCATATACGTTATAGTTTTGTCACCTGATAATCTTCTGGTTTGTTATTTAAATATTCTTCAATTTGCTGGCGAGTCAGCAGTCCCTTCTGCGCTCCTATGTATTGTACCACCGACATCGAATTGATGGGTGCGCGCAAGAGGCAATCTTCAATACTCATCCCTGTAGCGTAGAATGCGGTAAACGTGCTGGCGAACGCGTCGCCCGCCCCGGTGCGCTCTACTGGTGGCTTGGGATCAGGATACATTGGAACTTGGTAGATTGTAGTTCCGTCATAGACAAACGCGCCCTTTGGTCCGTCGGTAATGACTACAATTTTAGGTCCGCGTGTATGCATTTCGTGTAGCAAGTTTTTGATATCGCCAGTGTCTGTTTCAAGAATTCGCTGCGCCTCCTGAACGTTGCAGAAAAACAAGTTTGATCGCTGATAGAGGTTCTTCATCTTTTCATATCCCAGCTGCATCTGGAAGGTGCCTGGCTGGAATGCCAGCAATACGTTTGGATGTTCATTAAGATACGATGCAATTTGAATATGATAATCCAATGAGTTTGGAGCAAGGGAACTGAGATAGATCAGTTTAGGCTCGTTCTGTAATTCGGGAAGCGCATAGCTAAATTCGGTGTGGTTTACCAAAATAGTACGTTCTGCTTCGTAGGATAGAACATAGTGATAGTTAGTCGGCTTGTTCGATTCAGTTTGAATCAAGCTGGTATCAACGGAATCTTTTTCAAGCGATGCAATGCAGTCCTTGCCGTTTTGATCATTACCAATCCATGCCAATAATGATGAATGAAGCTCCAGTCGCGCAGCTGCAACAGAAGCGTTGGCGCTATTGCCGACAGCTGGGACCACAGTAACCTGCTTGTAGGGGATTTTGTCGCCAAATCGCATCGAAATGGTGCAATTATTCTGATCAATATCACAGGTTACCTTTGCATCCTGTAGTTCTATAAAGGCATCTGTAGTAATGTCGCCGATGGCTAGGAAATCCGTAGTATTTTCTGGGTTTTGAGGCATGGCACCAGTGTACCAAGGGGGCGGGCGGGAAGGGACTTGACTTTTTCTATATATATGTGTATAATGTGAAAAAATACATATAACATGAAAAATACACTTATTGTCGCAATGTGCTTGTTGATGGTAATGATTGCCGCAACAAGTTGTAAAGTAAATGAGAAAAATCTCTCTGTAAATCCTAAAAGAAACGACCTTCGCATCTTTGCTGATTCGATCAAAAAATCGGACGGCATCACGGATGATCTTGAAGAACAACTTCAATTCTATTCCGATGATGATTACGACGGTGATTCAAATTCAACCGCCAATCTGCGTGACACCCTTATGGTGCTGACCGCTATGGCATTGAATCAGGATTCGGTAGAGATCATTGATGGCGTATTGTACCGCCCTGACAGGAACGTCTATAAGATAGTTATCAGACCGCTTCTGAAAGGAACCAAATACAAGCGTGTAAATGGCCGATTGTTCATTTCCTATTCCGAACCTAACGGGGGAGATACGATCACCATAGCACTTGCCTATAAACCCGAAGCGTACCAATTGGATTGGAAGCAGGACGGTAATTTTAGGACAGTAGATGGATTCATCAATGGCAGGCCCGCCAAGATTATCATCAATAAGATGGGCGCCAGCAATTTCTTGTTGTTCCGAATAAAAGAGGGAAAGCTCAATACCAAAACTATTGTAGCGAATGGCTCTGATGTAAAGAACAAAAATTCTACTACTACGAATCAAAATTCCAATAGCAATAGTTCAAGTGACTGGGACGCGTTGAATAAGATGAATAATCAAAACAACACTAACACAAACTCGAACGATTCAAATCAGAACAACGATTCGGACAAAATACCCGATTAATCAGGTATCAGCTTTCACAGGAACCTCCCGCCCAGTGCGCGAGGTTCTTTTTTTGTTATTTACTT
>CAYRNU010000072.1:0-2103 GCA_964425795.1 uncultured Candidatus Saccharibacteria bacterium
TCAAATTCAATGTCCGCGATGTAGCTACCACGAAGCTTTTTTTCTAGAAATTCGCGCAACAATACGTCGCCCTTTAGCTGGCCAACGAATTTTGATCCGAGTGCAAACCAGCGTGACTTCCAGTCGCGCAAGATTACCAAACGGTGCGAATAGGGATGAACAATTTTTGACATACTATTTTTCGCCAAGCACGAGCGTTATATTGCTGGTGCGCTTGTTAATGCGGTTTGCCATACCACGTGATCGAGGACGAACACGCTTCATGGTAACGCCTTTGTTAACCTGAACTTCCTTGATGAATAGCTTGTCCTGCGCAACCTTGTTGTTGTGCACGGCATTTGCTACCGCTGAATTGATGAGTTTGTGGAATACCGTGGTCGCACGCTTGGTCATGAAATCAAGGTGAACCAACGCGTCAGAAACGCGCTTGCCGCGGATGCTATCCGCTACCAAGCGAGTTTTACGAGGCGATTGTCGGTAATTGAAAAGATGAGCTTTCATATACTAATTATTTAGAAGTTGAAGACTTAGCTGCCTTTGCTGCTGCAATTTCAGACTCGCGCTTCTTCTGTTCAAGTTCCTTCTGCATCTTACCTCCGTGTTTGTGGAAAGTACGAGTAGGAGAAAACTCACCTAGACGATGACTAATCATATCTTCGGTAACTACTACTTCAATATGCTTGCGGCCGTTGTGCACTCCAAATGTAAAACCAACCATTTCTGGGGTAATTTGAGCTGCACGCGCCCACGTTTTGATAACGCCAGTTTCAAGTGGCTTTTTTCCTGCGATCTTCTTAAGTAGACGATCATCTACATAGGGACCCTTTTTCAGTGATCGTGTCATGAATAACGATGTTATGACATGCCAAGGGCATGCATTAAACAAATAAATTTTTGCCTGCAACGTACAGGCCTTATAAATCAACGCTTAGAGATTATATTGGGCCCGTAACAAGGCATCCAATACAAAAAGACCGCATAGGTCTTGTAGGTGCCATAGTATCAAAGGAACCCCACACTGTCAAATTACAAGGGTTTAAGAACTATCCCCTTGTATTAAAAAGTGCTTCGGGAGATACTAAAGAAGTCTCATATACATCAAGAGATATTGACAAATTCATTATTTTTGATATAATTTAATCATACCAATAACCGATTGCGACTAAATCACTATGACTCCAGAAACAGTAGATAAGAATCTAGAAACTCCTAAGAAAATTGATGAAAATAAGGAAATCAGCCAGGATTTGATCAATAAACACATAATTTCTGAACAGACCAACAATACTCCTGATGCCAAAATCCAAGATTTAACACAGGAAATACTGGCAAAGATGGAAACTCCGGTTGATACTCCTAAAGCTGAAGTAACACAGGAAACTGTTATTGCTCCAGCTAAGAAAGGTTTCTTTTCAAAACTTGGATCATCACTTAAAAAGTTCGGCAAAGAGCAGTTCGGCACTACTGTTGAAGACGATGTAAACCAAATCCTGAAAATCAGCAAACCTGATGCGGGTGGAAGCCCAATCGGATTTACAGCTAATAACCTGGAAGGCTTTGTAAAAACATACAATCTTGGAGAAGAGGGTATCGCATTAAGCGCAAAAGCTGACGAACTAGTTAATAAACTGAAAAATACGAAAGATAACACTGAACGCACAAAAATTCAAACGGATATCAATAATATAAAGTTTGCATTCATTGCAATGATGCGTAAAAACGGAAAATAAATTTCTAACTAAAAAACCCGCAATTTGCGGGTTTTTTAGTTTCTATTTGATTACGCTAGATTGCGCGCTTTGATGATGTCAGCCGATACGTTTGGCGGAACAACGTCATAACGAGCAAATTCCATGGTGAATGATCCGCGTCCTTCGGTCATAGAGCGAAGGTTGTTCATGTACCCGAACATTTCTGACAACGGCACGATTGCCTTGATAGCCTGTACCATTCCGCGTGCTTCCACTCCTTCGATCTGTCCGCGCTTTGATGAGATGTTTCCGGTAATATCTCCCAAGAATTTTTCAGGAACGATTACCTCAACCTTCATCATAGGTTCCATGATAACTGCCTGCGCGCGTCGTGCTGCTTCCTGGAATGCCT
>CAYRNU010000073.1:0-2081 GCA_964425795.1 uncultured Candidatus Saccharibacteria bacterium
CGTATCAAAAATACCAAACGCGAACATGCCGCGGAGCCTGTGAATAAATTCTTTTCCGTGCTTTTCATAGAGTCTGAGAATGACTTCTGTATCGGTGGTTGTTTTACATTTTAGTTTCTCTTCATCGCGCAGTTCGCGGTAGTTATAAATCTCTCCATTAAACACAATGCCAATCGTTTTATCATCATTCCACATTGGCCGATCTCCCTCTGGACGAGGGTCCAAAATTGCTAAACGCGCATGACCAAGAGAAGCTCCTGCACCTGTCCATACAGCATTGCCATCTGGTCCGCGGTGCCTCAGGCAGCTAACCATTTTTTCAATCGTGTGCCGATTATCTGCTGCAAGTCCTGCAATACCACACATACAATTAGGAGAGAACGGTCACCGGCTTTGTGCGAATAGGAGATTTAAGTACAAACCAGAGTGCAATGAACGTATACACCAAGCGGAAGATGCCTCGTGCAATCACAGCGCCCATAAGTCCATACATTGGAATCAGAGTAACAAGGGCAATTGCAAAGAAGAAAGCGGAACCCCACTGCATGAATCTAATTGCATGAATCATTCCCTGTGCCTCTAAATACTGCGCAAATAGGGATGATGGATTGGTAATAAGGGTGATTGCTGCAACAGAAGTGAGCACGGTAATTTCATGCGCCTCATACTGGGGAAAGAGAAACGGCATGAAGAATGGACAGAGCACTACATAGAGCGCAATCCCAATGCCAAAGAAGATGGTTCCGGTGAGCACCACTTTCATCAATTTTTTTCTGGTTTCCCAACTGTCATTTGCGGCAGCTTGCTTGGCAAATGCCACAGGGAAGAATTGCTTGGTAAATACTTTGAGCTGCTCTGGAATAAGAAGGGCAACAGAGAATGTTGCGAGCTGCGCCAATCCAAAATAATGAGAGATAAGTAATTTATCTAAGTACCACACTAAATCAGCGGTGAAGTTTGCAATGGTTAATTGCCAACCGTAGCGCATGATTGCATCGGTATTTTTGTGTCCGTCTTCCTTTGGCGGCTGAAGATTTCTGCTCTCGTACAAGTACACCAAGGAAGGAATGCTCATGGTTACTACCATCATCCAGAATGCGGATTGATAGAAGTAAAGAATGCCCACTGTTGCAATAATGGTGAGGACGCTCCAAATGAGTGTCGCACGGAATCCCACATCAAAGCGCGCTTTTCCAACAGTGTAACCACCAAAGCGCACCATCGCGATTGGGCCAAGTGGGTAGAGGATAGCTGCCCCCAAGAAAAGCGGCCAAAGTTCTGCGCGATTGTAATGTGCAAGAAATGGAATGCATCCCAGCAGAATAGCAGAGGCAATGAGTGTTACTTTGAATTGTTTCTTGGTGAGCTCAGGCATAGAAAATGCATCACCGCGCGCCCATGCGCGCGTAACCGATTGTGATAATCCTGGAACACCAAACACTGCGAGCATGCCAGCAATACTCAAAATAAATTGGTACTGACCGTATGTCTCTTTTTCAAACAAGCGCGCCACAATGTAGCCCGTCAAAATTCCGCGCAGGATAGACACCACGTGTCCTGCCAACACGTAAAACGAATGCTTTGCAAAATAATGCGCATCAATGCCTAATTTCTTGCCAATGGCTGTCACAATCGGGGACGACCATGCAAAAGAGATCCGTTTCATGGCAGCAGTATACCAGGATTTACGCTTAAGAAATGACGTATGGATGCGGCACCAGGGCAATTCCTACAGCAGCTACCAGGCTTACCACAATCAGAATAATGGATACTGTGCGCTCTACCCATGTATCACGCTTTGCCGCATAAAGGGCATAGACGGGATACATTGGGGTGACTACACGTCCAATACTGGTAATGGCTCCCCACATATGAGCATCCATCATCAGCATGGTGGCACAGAGTCCACTCGCTAAAAAGCAGTACACTTCAACCTTGCCGCGCTTTTGAATCCATTCCTTAGAAACTACACCAAGAAGAGCGAGCACAAATACAAGAAGTGCTAATCCAGAGAGTCTGTAGGTGGTAATTCCCTCTAGCAACCATCGTAGTAATTGCAGTGGTCCACTAAATGGAAAACT
>CAYRNU010000074.1:0-2033 GCA_964425795.1 uncultured Candidatus Saccharibacteria bacterium
TTTATACCGATAGAGGAAATACGCGATGGCATTGTCGTACTAAAAAACGGCGAAGTGCGAGCAATCCTATTAGTATCAGCATTAAACATGGCGCTGAAATCCCAGGAAGAACAGTCTGCGGTTATTTTGGGTTTCCAAAACTTCCTTAATTCTCTTGAATTTTCAACGCAAATCGTCATTCAGTCGCGCCGTCTGGATATCAAACCATACTTGCTGACTCTGGAAGAACGCATAGCAGGACAACAAGAAGAATTGCTGCGCATTCAAACGCGTGAATATATTGAATTCATAAAATGGTTTACGAGCTCGGTAAACATCATGTCAAAAAATTTCTACGTATTGGTACCGTACACCCCAGTAACCTCGTCATTGACCAGCAGCAAAAATCCGTTGGGCGCATTCAAGGGTATTTTTGGATCAAAAAAAGAAAACACTCCATCGCAGGATGTATTGAAAAATTTTGAAGAAGCGCGGTCGCAGATCGAGCAGCGTATCGCCGTTATTAGCGGGGGATTAGGACAAGTGGGACTGCGTTCGGTACAATTGAAGACGGAACAGATTGTTGAAATGTTTTACGATATTTTCAATCCCGGAGAAACCCAGCACAGCATTCCCGAAATAACGCCATCTGGCCGATCAAACAAATAACTCTATGGCATTATTCTCATCTCTCTTTAATACCAAGAAAAAAACGACTACTCCCGAGAGTACATTGGTACCCATCCTGCCTGGAGAAATTTATGAGACAGCAAAACTGCAATTGCAGGATGTTATTGCGCCGTCAGCAATTGAAATCAGCCCAAAATCAATAAAGATCGGAGGTAAAATCGCAAAGACATTCTTTATCATGTCATATCCTCGCTTTTTGGTGGACGGATGGCTGTCTCCTATCATCAACATGGACAAGATCTTTGACGTATCTATCCATATCCACCCTATCGAGACCGCAAAGATTCTGAGAAATTTCCAAAAGAAAGTAGCCGAAGTCCAAAGCCAGATCATGACTCGCGAGAAAAAAGGATTGGTTCGCGATCCGATGCTGGATACCGCGTACCGCGACCTGGAATCATTGCGCGACAATCTGCAGCAAGCACAAGAACGCATGTTTGAGGTAGGATTATACGTTACCATCTACGCCGATGACGATAGCGAATTATTCAAACTTGAAAATGAAATTCGATCGCAACTGGAATCAAAGCTGATATATGTAAAACCAGCACTATTCCAGCAAGAAGACGGTTTTAAAAGTACTATTCCTATCGCTACCGATCTTTTGGAGGTAACCACAAAACTTAATTCAGGGCCAACATCCTCATTTTTCCCATTCATTTCTTCAGAACTTACCTCAAACAAAGGTATTCTCTATGGCATCAACCGACACAACTCCGGCCTAGTTATCTTTGATCGTTATTCATTGCCCAATTACAACTCGGTAATCTTTGCGACCTCTGGTGCCGGAAAATCATATGCGACAAAGCTTGAAATCTTGCGAACCATGATGTTTGATGCCGAAGTCATCATTATCGACCCCGAACGCGAGTACGAATACTTGGCAGAAGCTGTAGGCGGGCGCTATTTCAATATCTCATTATCCTCGGAACACCATATCAATCCATTTGAAGTGCCTATTCCCGCTGACGACGAAGACCCGGCCGACGTTTTGCGCTCGCATGTTATTCACTTGGTAGGACTATTCCGCATCATGTTGGGGGGACTGACTCCGGAAGAAGACTCTATCGTTGACCGCGCCATCACTGAAACCTATGCGTTACGCGACATTACACCGCAATCTGATTTCAAAAATATTGAATCGCCATTGATGTACGACTTTGAAATGGTGCTGGGCTCGATGGAGGGAAGTGAGTCACTACTACAGCGATTACGCAAATTCACCCGCGGTTCATGGGCAGGATTCATCAACCAGCCTTCAAACGTCGATATCAACAAAAAATTGGTAGTATTTTCGATCCGTGACATGGAAGACGAATTGAAGCCGGTAGCAATGTACATCATTACGCAGTACATCTGGAACG
>CAYRNU010000075.1:0-2032 GCA_964425795.1 uncultured Candidatus Saccharibacteria bacterium
GTGATGGACGACATAAAAAAATAGCGTTAATATTCTGAGCTTGCGATTCTGGTCAAACCATATACATTTCAAATTTGGAGAGGTGGCTGAGCGGTCGATAGCGGCGGTCTTGAAAACCGTTGTGTCCTTTGGGCACCGGGGGTTCGAATCCCTCTCTCTCCGACAAATCGTACTGAATTTTAGGGGAAAACCTTGATAAAAGTTCTGTTAGTGGATGATCATGAACTGGTACGTATGGGTATCAAACGTCTTCTGCAAGATGTCCAAGGTATAAAAGTCATTGGTGAAGCAGGGACGGGTGAAGATGCCGTTTTGCTGGCAAAAGAAAAAGATTTAATACCTGATGTTGTTGTCATGGATTTGCACATGCCTGGTATTGGGGGCTTGGAGGCAACAAGAAAAATGGTACGGCACAATCCCGACATTAAAATACTTGCATTAACTATTTATGAAGATGAACCTTACCCATCGCGTCTCTTACAAGCAGGAGCATGTGGTTATATTACAAAAGGTTGTGATCCAGATGAAATGATACGTGCTATACGCACTATTTATACTGGTCAACGCTATATCAGCCCTAATATTGCACAACAAATCGCAATCAAACGTTTTACCAAAGGAGAAGAATCTCCCTTGGATTTGCTCTCAGAACGTGAGTTACAAATCATGCTCATGATCACGCAAGGTCAAAAAGTGCAAGATATATCAAAAAAATTATGTCTGAGTCCCAAAACAGTAAATAGTTACCGCTATCGTATTTTTGAAAAATTAAACATCGATAGCGATGTTGAGTTAACCCTGTTGGCTGTTCGCCTTGGTATGATAGAAGGCGTTAAATTGGATGAGTAGGTAAGAAGTCGTCATTGCGAGCGTAGCGAAGCAACCCAGAAACGAACTTTTGGATTGCCGCGTCGCAAAAAACGCTCCTCGCAATGACAACGCTCGCAATGATAAACAGTAACCTACATTCTTGCCTTCGTGGTGCCGTTATAGTTAAATCTAAAAATGAAAGATATCAAGCCATTTCTGACCAATTTGCCCCATTTTCCTGGGGTATATCAAATGCTCAATCACGAAGGGATCGTTCTATACGTTGGAAAAGCAAAAGACTTAAAAAAACGAATTACCAGCTATTTCAGTCATCGCGCTAAAGATCGGAAAACTGAATCGCTGATCCCGCAAATCCATCATATTGATTTTACGATCACGCGTAATGAGAGTGAGGCTGTTTTGTTAGAGTGTAACCTAATCAAAAAACATCGCCCACGATATAATGTTTTATTAAGAGATGACAAAAGTTATCCTTATATTTTAATGACAACACAGCATCCTTTTCCTCGTATTGATTTCATGCGTGGTAAAAAAGAAAAAGGAAATACGTTTTTTGGTCCCTATCCCAGTGCATTTGCTGTGCACGATACGATTGCATTAATTCAAAAAATTTTTTTGCTGCGTACTTGTCGCGATAGTTATTTTGATGCAAGAACACGTCCTTGTTTGCTCTATCAAATCAATCGTTGCTCCGCGCCTTGTGTTGATTTTATTTCTGAAACGGATTATCAGCATCAGGTCGAATTGACTAAATTATTTTTATCAGGCAAAAACAGTTTGGTTGTTGATATGTTACAAAAAGAAATGCAACAAGCATCTGACAGCCAAAATTATGAAAATGCAGCAAGATATCGCAACCAAATTGCAAGGTTGCGGCAAATTCAAGATAAACAATATGCGAGTGTTGGAGAAGGCGAAGTCGATGTCGTTGGCTTTTCTTTGGAAGGAGGATTATGTTGCATGCAATTGCTGACAGTGAGAGATGGCGACATTCAAGGAAGCCGTTCTTATTTTCCTCGTATTCCCAATATGGCATCTTCTCATGAAATTTTGACTGCTTTTGTGAAGCAACATTATCTTCATGACAAAACGCATATTCAAAGATTGCCCAAAGTCATCATTTTACCAGAGAAAATAGAAGAACAAGATTTACTAGAAAATGTTTTTTCTACGCTTTCTCAGCATAAAGTTAACATTATTG
>CAYRNU010000076.1:0-1919 GCA_964425795.1 uncultured Candidatus Saccharibacteria bacterium
TCCATCAGCTTGTCTTTTTCAGCTGCCATAACTTCGGGAATTTTCTTTCCCATCGCTTTGCGCAACTTGTCAGCTTCTAGCCATGAATATCCCGCCAAATGAATGGCGATTAACATGACATCGTCCTGATAGGTGATCACTCCGTACGATTGGTCTAGAATCGTTTTCATTCGGGGATCCAAATATTTGATCAAGCTGTTGTTGTGTTTGCGTTTGATATATTCGGGAATGGATTCCATCGGGCCGGGACGATACAACGCAACCATCGCGTTGATGTCAAAAATAGTCGTCGGGCGGAGTTCTTTTAGATAACGGGTCATTCCCGAACCGTTCAATTGAAAGAGTCCAATAGTTTCTCCGCGAGCAAGCATCGCGAATGCTTTTGGATCGTCGATAGGAATCTGTTCGATATCGACATCGATATTGCGGATTTTTTTTACGCGTTCCACCGCATCTTCCAAAATTGCCAGGTTTCGGATTCCGAGGAAGTCGAGCTTGATGAGGCCGGCACCGTCTTCACCTACGCTTCTCATGTCGTATTGGGTAATCAGTTTTCCGCCCTTAGGGTCGAGCTGGATAGGGGTAAAGTCAGTGAGTTCGGTTGGGGCAATAACCACGCCGGCGGCATGGACGGATACATGGCGAGCGCCTCCTTCGATAGATTGCGCCATTTCCAAAATTTCTTTAGTATTGCGATCAGTATCAAATAATTCCTTCAATTCAGGAGTGATCTTCAGGGCTTTCTCAATAGTCATTGGCATTCCTTGGGAACCCATCGGAATCATCTTAGAAATTTTGTCACCGATGCCGTAGGGGAAGCTCATGGCGCGTGCGACATCGCGCACCGCACCGCGCGCCATCATGGTACCGAATGTTCCGATCTGCGCTACTTTTTCAGATCCGTATTTTGCGCGCGCATAATCAATCACTTCGTCGCGGCGGTTATCGGCAAAGTCCATGTCGATGTCGGGAGCTGACGGTCGTTCCGGGTTTAGGAATCGTTCAAACGGAAGTTTATAGAAAAATGGATTTACCGTCGTGATGCCTAGCAAATAGGTAGCCATCGAACCCGCAACCGATCCTCGAATCGTATAGAAAATTTTGTTCTCGCGCGCAAAACGAATAAGGTCTGCTACCAATAGCATGTAAATGGAGAACCCTTTGTTCTTGATGATCTCCAATTCGTACTCGACGCGGGTTAGCAGTTCCTCTGTTTTTTCAAGTCCGCGGCGTTCGATGCCGGCGTACACTTCTTTGCGAAGCTCGGCATCGTAGGTTGAATCACTGGGGATGGGAAAATTAGGGAACGTCCAAATACCCAACTGCAAATCCGTGTTGCAGCGGTTGGCGATTTCAGCCGTGCGCGCGACGGCGTCAGGAACTTCTGAAAACAGCGCATACGCGTCTTCGCTTGAAATGAATGAATAGTTGACGCTGCCTGCCTTGAAGCGTTCGCGGAATGCGCGGTCACCGTGGTTATCTACTTGGAGCAGTGTGCGGAATGCCTCGCGGTCTTCTTCCTGGATGTAGTGGGAGTTCCAGGTGGCAACTAGCGGTGCTCCTGTTTTTTGTGATAATTCTTGCACTCCTTTAAATATTTTGTCAGCGTGCTCATGTTCTGTATGCTTGGTAATTTCAAGAAAGAAATTATTTACCCCAAATATTGATTGGAATTGCCTGACTAATTTTTCCGCACGGTCCATTTCGTTGGTTACAAGTGCGTGATCGATGACGCCTTCTTGTCCTCCCGAGAGACAAATAATGCCTTCGTGATATTTTCCCAGTATTTCAAAATCAATGCGCGGCTTACCGAAGAATCCTTCGGTGTGTCCTGCACTGACTATCTTCATGAGATTTTTATAACCCTCGACATTTTCTGCCAGCAGCACCAGATGGGTTACCGTGTCGTCGATTCCCGG
>CAYRNU010000077.1:0-1894 GCA_964425795.1 uncultured Candidatus Saccharibacteria bacterium
TAGCCCACGAATCTCCAATAAAATACGGATTGAAAACTATAGCCATTCCAGGTTCAGGATTATCTGATGCAGTGATCTATCCCGCGTCCAACCAATCGCTTGCAAAAAGAATTTTAGAATCAGGCGGTGCATTACTGTCAGAATACGAACCTGATTTCAAAGCGACCAATTGGAGCTTCCCTAAACGTAATAGATTAATGGCCGGCATCTCGCATGCAACGCTTGTGATTGAATGCGATCTGAAATCAGGAACCATGATCACAGCCAAGCTCGCTACCGATTACAATCGAGATGTCCTAACGGTGCCCGGATCAATTTTCAGCGAATCATCAAATGGTACCAATTTCCTGATTCGCCTAGGCGCGACTCCTATTACTTCATCGCAGGATATTTTAGAAGCACTCCATATTACTCCTATCGAAACTTCTGAAGAGCAGGAAAATATCGACGAACAATTATCATCCGACGAGGAACGCACTATTTATGCATTACTACGGGAACCATGCGACAAGCATGATCTCATCCGCATTAGTGGTCTGCCTACATTCAAGGCGACAATTGTATTGTCATCACTGGAACTGAAAGGCCTCATCAAGGAAAGCGGCGGGCTAGTGCGTAGGGTTTGACAAAATAAATTTCTATGTTAATAATGACTGAAAAATAAACTCAAGCACATGGTATTAACAAAAATTGCTCGTGAAGACAAAGACACTGTTGTTATGATCTTAACACCAGAAACCGTTGGTGATTGCAAATTAAGAGCTGTTACAGAACTTTTTGAGAAAATTTTTCTTGAGAAGATTATTGTGACAGAGAAATTTGATCCCAAAAAAGTTATTATTCATTCACTCGACGTGTTGCGTGTAATCAACATACTAAAAGAGCGACACGTACTAATTCCTAAACAAGTTGAGAAGTGCGCAAAACTTCTATTAGGTCACTCGGTCAGAGAACAAAAACAAGCAGCTTAAACTAAAATCAATTTAAAAATCACGCCAAGGAGCGTGATTTTTTTATGTATCCATTTGCCAAAAAAACTGTTCCATAGTATTACTGTGCTCATACATGAAGCTAGTCATTGTCGAGTCCCCATCAAAAGCAAAGACGATCGAGAAATATCTCGGCAAGGATTATACTGTCCGCGCATCAGTAGGACATGTGCGCGATCTTCCTACCTCAAACAACAAAGCAATCGATATTGAAAAAGGTTTTGTTCCTCACTATGAAATTTCAAAAGGCAAAGATGTCGTAATTGCCGACCTCAAAAAACTCGCAAAAAAAGCAGACGAAATTATTCTTGCTCCCGACCCCGACCGCGAAGGAGAAGCTATCGCATGGCACATCAGCGAGGCATTGGATTTGAAAAAATTGAAGAAGCCATATTACCGCATCGTATTTCACGAAATTACCAAGGACGCCATCATCGAAGCAATGAAGCACCCGCGCGATATCGACAACAATTTGAAAATGGCACAGGAAGCGCGCCGCGTATTGGATCGATTGTTCGGATACGACCTTTCAGGTTTGATCTGGAAGAAAGTGCGCTATGGACTTTCCGCCGGACGCGTACAATCCCCTGCGCTCCGCATCTTGGCCGAACGCGAACGCGAAATCCAGGCATTCGTACCTACTCCATATTGGGTTATCAGCGGACTCTTTAAAACTGAAAAAGGAGATCTTATCAAACTAACATCTACCGAAGAACCCACCACTGAAGCGCGTGCCCAGGAAGTCGAGCGATTGGCGAAATCCGGCTCATGGACTATTGCTGACATAAAAGAAAGCGAACAAAAGCGCAATCCGCGCGCGCCATTTACGACCTCTACCCTGCAACAGACTGCCAGCTCGCGTCTAGGCTATTCGCCGTCACGCACAATGCAGCTTGCTCAAAAAT
>CAYRNU010000078.1:0-1876 GCA_964425795.1 uncultured Candidatus Saccharibacteria bacterium
GCGCCAAAATTAACGACCGTTAATCTGAAACGAATGAGTTTTATTCCGCAGGGAGGAAGCTGGCGCGACATTCCTGTCCGGCTTCTTCCAGAGGGAATGAGAAGAGCCAAACGCAGCGATCACACGAAGAGGTATGGAAGGCTTTCAGTGAATGGTTTGGCATCGACTATACTTACAAAATGTGACATTCACTGGGGCGCATTTATTCATCCTTATCAAGATCGCACTATTACGGTAAGAGAGGCCGCAAGACTTCAGACGTTCCCTGATAGGTTTGTGTTTCATGGGCCTCGCACTGAGCAATACATACAGGTTGGTAATGCTGTTCCGCCGCTTTTGGGGCGTAGTGTGGCGATTGCACTGCAAACAACAAAGAGAAATAATGCGACAGCGGCAATTTAAGAATCCGGAACAGATTATCGGAGAGATTTTGGGGGAGAGGGCGCATGCTGGCGCTGATCCTTCGTCAAAGCATTTTACCTGTCCATTTATCAATTCTCGTTGCACAAAGCGAAGCACTTCAATAAAAGAATCTCCATATCCGGTTTGCTCTATCTTATCAAACGATCAATTGATTTGCGTGTGTCCCAAACGATTTTATGCAGTAGATTTTCTCAGAGATGTAATAGATAGAGGGTGGCCGTGGTTGAAGCCGGAAAATCCTAAAATCGCACATGAAGTAAAAATGACAGGCTTTGGGAATGTTGATTTTGTTATCGCAGATGTTAAAAATGGTGGAGAAATCGGACAGTTTCTTTCAGTAGAACTTCAGGCGATAGATATTACCGGGACTGTAATGCCAGCCTATCAAGCGTTGTTATCCGGATCAGATTTATCCGAGCGATTCGGTTACGGACTCAACTGGGACAATGTGTATAAGCGATATGTTACACAACTGATTCGCAAGGGATATTATCATCATCATTGGAAGTCAAAAATCGTTGCCGTCTTGCAAGAGCCCGTTTATCGCTCTATTGTTGAGCGCGCCGATTTTATGAGGTCAGAGAAAATAGATTCTGAAAATGTGAATATAATCTTTATGGTGTACCGATTTGAAAACGACCCAAGCAAGCCACAAGAATATAGATTAGCGCTAACAACGGTAGAGGGTACAAGTCACGCCAATATTCAACAGGCATTCCTTTACAAGAAAGCCCCATCGAGAGATGAGTTCTGTTCACAAATAAAGCGATCTCTTGAGCATGGCAAGTGAGGGAGTTAAGTATATAATTCCCAAATTTTGGATATTATCAGACATTTCGACACGGATCGCCCGCACAAAACGTTTAATTTCTTCTGAATCCCCGTAAATGACACTTTCTACAGTACCATCAGGCAGGTTTTTGACGTACCCCTGCACTGCATAAGACTGAGATACCCGCATACTCCGGTAACGAAATCCTACGCCTTGGACGTGCCCGGAAAAGATCACTTTCAGCCCAGCCTGTTCACCCATTCGAACCCTATTCTATCTTGATTTGTTCCACGTGGAACATACGGCATCTTCCAGAAAATGTTCTACGTGGAACATTATAAGTTATGAATTGTAATAAAACGCGGCTTTGGTATTATTTCGGCATGTTCTCCATTGCCATGATCAACAAGCGCGGCGGTGCCGGCAAAACCACGGCGATCTTAGCCTTGGCGGACGCCTTTTTAATGGCCGGCCGCAAAACCGTCATCCTGGATCTGGATCCGGAAGGTACCGCGACCTGGAGTCTGCAGCAGTCGAACTCCGACGCGCTGAGCTTTCCCCGATTGCAACGCAACGCCCGCTATCTGGAAAAAATTCTCGTTCGCGTCAACTCCCAGATCAGCCTGGCTCCCGCCAATCCCAAGTTGCTGGAGCTTAGCGAGGATTTTCTGAATTGCAACT
>CAYRNU010000079.1:0-1764 GCA_964425795.1 uncultured Candidatus Saccharibacteria bacterium
GGCGATAAAGACGCGCAAGGCAATGACATCTTTAAGACCAACAAAAAAATTGTCGCTGACAAAGACAAGGAAATTGAAAGCAAGCAGAAAGAAGCCGCTATGGTTAAACAGACTGGCAATGAAAGCGCTATCAAGGCTGTGGGTCTTGAACTTGAACAGCTCAAGCTTGAACGAAGCCAGGCCGATCAGCGAATGCGTGCAACCAAGAAATACAAGGCTATCCGTGACGCCAAGGATGAAGTTGAGGATGCAAAAGATGCATACAAAGATGAAGAAAAACGACGAAAGAATGCATATGCTGATGAAATCGTTCGCGAAAAGGGAAGCTATTCACCTGGCGTTTCAAACGACTCTATAGAAAAAGCTATCCGCGAGATCAAGGGAGAACCACTAGCAGAGGAAGGTAAACTAAAGAAAGTCGAAGAAATGACGCTTGAACAGCTTGAAAAGATCCACAAGACACAGATGGATGATCTAAAAGCACGCAAAGCTGAATTTGAAACTGAACAGCGCCAGCGCAGTCAGGACAAGAACGCTGCTGCACAGCAAAAGAAAAATGCGCAGGGAACCTATAGCGGTGGCAGCAATAACTTTGAAGTAAAGGGATTTGGCGGAGGAACCAATAGTACCAGCGGATCACAGAACACGACTACCGGCGGACAAACCCAAACCCAAACAACGCAAGGCGGACGAATGGACGACGAAGACAATTCAGACAACGACGATGACAACGGACCATCGGAACCAGTAACACCACCCGTAACACAATAACCCTATGAATGAACAGCAAAAACAAGCATTTGAAAACCAGCTAAACCAGATACCACCCATGTATCGCGATGCTATTCGTGCTGTTCCATGGGAAGCAAAAACCATTGAAATCGGACAGAAACATAAACTCTTCATTAATCAGATTGATGAACTAATGTCAGAAGTGGCTTTAGTACTGGTAGGTCTGGTAACAGGAGAGGTGTTTAGAAAGCGCGTTGCTGACAAGCTTGATATCGAATACGAACTTGCTGATGAATTGATTCGAGAACTGAATCTGGAAATATTTGAACGCGTGCGTGAAATAGTAAAGAATGCTACGCCTCCTGCAGCACCGCAGTCTGTTCCCATTCAAACTAATACTGTAACCTCTACAGCTCCTCAATTTTTCCAAGGAGTTACCAAGGTGGCACCGGAAAAACACACCATTACATCTCTTGAAAAGAAGCCAATCAACATCGATCCATATCACGAGCCGATTGAATAGTGATATACTATTCTCATGCGATTCGAGGTTCCTCAATTTATCGACGTCGAAGACAAACTATTTGGTCCGTTTACGTTCCGTCAATTTATCTATCTCGCTGGGGGGGCAGGGCTGGTGTATACGCTCTTTAGATTATTACCATTGGTAGCCGCAATACCACTTGCCGTTCCGATTGGGGGATTTGCCCTTGCGCTGGTATTTTATAGACCCAATAATCGTCCGTTTATTAAAATGGTGGAGTCCGCGTTCAATTATATTATCAAGCAGCGCTTTTATCTGTGGCGACACGTACAGCAGGAAAAGAAAACGGTTGCACCTGTCACCAACGTTCCTGCATCGGAATCCCCAGATGAAAAGAACAAATTAAAGGACCTTGCTTGGAGTCTTGATATACTTGATGAGAGCAGAACTCAATAACCTATGGCATCTACAGCGGCGGCAACGCAAAACTTTATACCGATAGAGGAAATACGCGATGGCATTGTCGTACTAAAAAACGGCGAAATGCG
>CAYRNU010000080.1:0-1676 GCA_964425795.1 uncultured Candidatus Saccharibacteria bacterium
TAGAAAACTTCAAACAATCGATTGAAAAATTGAAATCACAGGGCTACGAAGTTCGGGATATCGATTTGCCTCATTTGCCGTACGCATTGCCGACCTATTACATCATTATGCCTGCTGAAGTGTCGTCAAACCTCTCGCGTTTTGATGGTGTTCGATTCGGTTATCGCGGCGAAGGGAAGGATTTGCTGGAAACTTATATGAATACTCGTGGGGTTGGATTTGGTAAAGAAGCTCGACGCCGCATCATGCTAGGAACCTATGTATTATCAGCTGGATACTACGATGCATTTTATAACCAGGCGAATAAGGTAATCGCATTGTTGCGACAGGATTTTGAAAAGGCATTTGCTGATGTAGACATTATTGCAACGCCAACTACGCCGACACTTCCATTCAAGCCGGGCGAAAAGAAAACTCCGTTGTCGATGTACTTTGCTGATATCTTTACGGTACCCGCAAACCTAGTAGGAACCCCTGCGATCTCTATTCCGTCAGGCACCGATGCTGCTGGGCTTCCATACGGATTACATCTGACCACTCCTCACTTGCGCGAAGATATCCTGTTTACAGTTGGAAAAGACTTTGAATCTGCGTCATAATAGAAAACATGGATAACGGCGTAACCTACATCAACCTCGAGTATATTTTCAGCAGAATCGTTGATGCATTGTTTGCTATACGTGATTTCTTTGTGGGTGCGGGAACGCTGGATACAGGCACTACGGGCGGCTTCAGTTTTGCCACCATTCTTTCATTTTGGAAAGTATTCGTGACAATTTTGTGCTTGCTGTTGATTGCCGGAATTATCTATGCATTCATCAGAAAAAAGGAGGTTGAAAAAGAGCGTGCACAACAGTACGACAATTATTTCATTACCCATGTTGCTGAACCGCCACGCAATGAGCGGTGGGAAAAGGTGGAAAAATTGTTCGCGTCGCCTAATTCATCAGATTGGCGTCTTGCTATCATTGAGGCGGATGCAATGCTGGACGATCTTGTTACCTCATTGGGCTATCCGGGAGCCAATCTAGGAGAACGACTTAAAGGAATCCAGCGTGGTGATTTTCCGACCTTGAACGAAGCCTGGGAAGCCCACAAAGTGCGCAACCGTATTGCACACGAAGGCATGAATTTTGTCATTACTGATCGTGATGCTCGACAGGTAAAAATGAACTACGAAACCGTATTCCGCGATGCTCACTATATTTAGTCGCTTGCCTAATAATGTCATTTACTGTATCGTATAGTCTTGTATAGCGGGATGGAGTAATGGTAGCTCGTCAGGCTCATAACCTGAAGGCACACGTTCGAGTCGTGTTCCCGCAACAATAAAGCAAAAGCCCCGAATAGGGGCTTTTGTCTTGAAAAAACAGAAATGCCATGATACTCTAAAACGTACTTGTCGGCGTAGCTCAGTTGGTTAGAGCACAGCACTCATAAAGCTGGGGTCGGAGGTTCAAATCCTCCCGTCGACACTAGGGTAGCGCAGTATTATGGTTTATGGTACAGTGCTATCGTTCTGCAGTCGTAGCTCAACTGGTTAGAGCACTCGCCTGTCACGCGAGAGGTTGCGAGTTCAAGTCTCGTCGACTGCGCAGAAAGCAAAAAACACCCGTTTCGGGTGTTTTTTGCTTATTTGACAAAAAATCACATCCATAGTATTCTTACCTGGTATT
>CAYRNU010000081.1:0-1627 GCA_964425795.1 uncultured Candidatus Saccharibacteria bacterium
AGTCGGAATCTTTGGCTCGACCTCTTACTTCACCCAAGTGCTTGGGCGGCTTCAACATAGCCGGGGTAATCATCTATAAAGACGCACTCGTTACATACTACTCCGAGTTTTTCGGCTGCAAGATTGTAGATTTCGGGGTCAGGTTTGAGAAGCCCTACTTCTGCAGAAATTACTTTTATATCAAACAAATTCAACTGTTGTTCGGTAAGTTTGCGCTCAACAGATCCAGCGCTGGCGTTGCTTATCATCCCTATTTTGTAGCGAAGTTTCAGAGAGTCTTCTATATAGTGCAATAACTGTGCATTTGGTAGCTCTTGCCGACGTTTAGTTACTTGCCACTGTTCAAGCGTAATGTTCAAATGTTTAGCTATATGCTCGTCAAATTCCAAAGAGGTTTGTTCGCCCGTATTCATGCTGTGAAGTTGTTCATGAATAAAGCCCTCATCGTTGCGCACATCACCACCGGCAGCGGCATACGTATGCCAGAACCCTTGCCCCAAAAGCACACCGTAGCAGTCGAAAATAATTGCTTTAATCATCTAATACATTATAGTTCAAAGCCATGATCTGGAGTAACTTTCACTGCGCCAATAAATAAAAATCTGTATACTACGCTTATGTCTAAAAAAATCGCTTCTAAAACACCTAAACATGTCGAGAAGCTGAATAAAACGCCCAAAAAATCTACAAGCAAATTATACGGAATATTGTTCGCGGCACTCCTTATACTTATATTTTCTGTGTTCACAAGCCTTATTAATGCCAAAAAAGTTTACAACAACCTATCGTACAAAGAGTTCCCGAGCTCTGGCATTGGTATAAAAGCTCCAAAAGGTTGGATAGAAATGCAGCATGGTGGCTCTACAATGTTGCACGATCCTGAAGTCATTGACGAGGACGCAATTGCATCGATCCATATCATGTCATATGAGTTTCTACATATTGACTTCACCAATGCCACAAATGAAGAGCGGCGTGAACAGCTCGACACGCTGTCTGCCAATCTTGCCGCTACATCAACTGACTCTGTCACCTACTCCAATATTGAAATAGTGAATCTCGACAATCAGGAAGTCGTAATGGCAGATTCGGTTGAATCATACAGTTACTTAACCGCCAAGAAAAATGCCATCAACGTATTTATGCTGACCAACTCAGGAGAGATAAAGCGCATAATGATCACTGCAAACGAAAATATTTATAAACGAAACAAAAAAGGTATGAGCGAAGTCGCAAGCAGCATTACGTTGCTATGACTCCTAACCTAATCTAATACAGACCCACTGGGCATTTGGTGGTTTTCTCGCGCACTAGAAGTCCAACCTCTAGCAAAAAGTTCAAACTTCTGGAGGTACTACAGCGACTTTTATATAATTTCTATGATTTGAGTGATTTAACCAAGTAGCCTAGCTCATGTTCAAGCTTTGCGAAGTCTTGATACCAAATAGCAGTCATCCCAGCAGCTTTTGCGCCATCACAGTTCACTTTAGCATCATCGACAAAAACACACTCCGAAGGAGATACGTCAAGTCTCTGGGCTGTAATCTCGTAGGCTTCCCTGTCTGGTTTGGCAAAACCAATTTCCGACGACAGTACAAGTACATCAAAGTAACTTTCCAAAACTGAC